>NZ_JBLVOM010000246.1:0-61541 GCF_053543775.1 Acinetobacter endophylla
GCAAGGAGTTTTGATAGCCAAGTGAATGAGATCCATGCACGTGTAGCAGTCCTTAACAGATTTACGGAATTAGGTCGACCACTTACCCAAGTTACGCCTTAAATTTGGCTCAATTAGGGGCGCTTTGCATTTCAAATCTTTGTGCAACAAAGCCACCTGACCCTGGAAAATCAGGTCGATTGTGTGAGCCTATATGGCAATCTGCAAATAACCAAAGATCAGGTCGGTTTACAGGCTGCCAAGAAGTTGCAAGCCTTTATTAATGAGCTGGTGGCAGCCCTGGAACAGGAAAATCTCCCTGAAAAAATTCAGCGCCAACCTGAACAGGAAATCGAAAATCCATTTCTATAAAAAATGCTTTAAGAAACCATCGTTTCCTTATCAACTTGATTAAGAACTATAAATGGTATTGTTCTTCCGCCACTGTTGTGGGGTTAAACCAGTCCAAAGCTTAAATGCGCGCTGAAAGGCACTTTGTTCTGAATAGCAAAGCAGCAGGGCAATCTCCTGTAAACTCAGGTGTGGGTCTTTTAGATATTCAGTTGCCAGCATAAAGCGAACTTCCTGTACCCGTTCCTGAAAAGTGGCATTTTGCTGTTGCAGGTGGCGTTGAAGCTGCCGAACCGAGACTCCCAGTTTCTTCGCAATAAAGTCGATCTTGTATTGGTTCTTTTGCAGGCCTGTCGAAATGGCATGTTGCAAGCGTTGATCAAGTTGGGTCGAGTTGGGTAATTTGTCCAGAAGCGCCTGTGCCTGCTGTAAAAGTAGTTGCTGTAAGGTGTGGTCTCCATTCCTCAGTGGCTTGAATGCCTCAGCCACAGGCAAAATTAGTTGGGTTCTGGGTTGGTCAAAGCGCACACGGCACTGAAAATATTGTTCATAAACAGAAATATTCTTTGGTGCAGAATTTAAAAAATGGACTTCATGCAGATTGATGCCTTCACCCGACATAAACAGTTTAAGGAACTGTATCATCAAGGCAATCGCAATCTCATCGGTCAGTTGGGTGGGATTGGGTTCGGGTGCTTCCCAGCGAATCGAGACATATGGATGGTCGAATTCCACCAGTAGCGGGCTGCCATCATAAATAAGACGGTGAAAGTCCTGGTAGCGTGCCATGGCCTCACCCAGATTTTCACAGGACAGGGCTAGGTAGGCGATAATTCCCAAATGCTTGGGTTGGACATATGCGGCAATTTCCAGTCCCAAACCTGTCCGTGGATGGAGACGGTTTAAGTCTTCAAGCAGGTCGCGCCAAATGACATAATCAAAGCGTTCAAGGTTTTGAATTTTTTGTAATTGTTCGGGTAAAGCTAGATTTTTAGCTTCACAATAAGTCGCCAGTAAATGACCCAAGCCACCGTAAACTGATCCTGTATAATTCTTGAGTTGAGACATCCTGTCTATTCCTCTTATTGTCGTGTTTTGTCAATATTAATATATCGTATCGTCAATACTCCGCCTACAAAAATTTATATCTTAAATAAAAAGAAGCACAGTATAGGAGATCAAAATGATCAAGGGTTTTGTTGCAGGTTTGGTGATTTTAAACGGTTATGAATGGTTTGCCCATAAATATCTACTGCATGGGGTTCACCGTAAAGGCAAGCCACGTTATAGCCCTGTACCTAAAAGCATGGAGTCGCATTGGGCGCATCATCGTGAAGTACGTAAACAAGATTTCTCAGATGAATGTTATGTGGAGGGCATTGATCACTGGCGTACGCGCCATGAGTTAATGTCACTTGCTGTAGCCGCAGGTGTGGCAAGTGTTGTGTTCTATCCTTTTTCAAAAGGCATGGCGCTTGCAGCGATTTATAGTGCGGGGAATTATTATTATGTTCATCGCCGTGCCCATCTTGAGCCTGATTGGGCGAAGCGTACAATCCCGTGGCACTATGATCACCACATGAACTCGAACCAAGATGCAAATTGGTGTGTTACTCGTCCTTGGTTTGATTATGTGATGGGGACGCGTGTGGTGTCTTCAGCAGATTTGAAAGAAGCTAATCCATTGGGTCTGCCTTTACCTGCACCGATTTCGAAGATATTAACTGAAGCGATTGAATCCGTATTTCCTGCAAAATGGGTAGAACAGAAACCAAAATTGGTGGCCGCCGCTCAAACAGAAGAGATCGAAAAGGTATCGGTTGCATCTTGATAAAGCGTGAAGAGGGTATTTTGACAAAATATGATGCTAGTCGTGTGTTTATGTCGTGAATTGTCAATAAAATTGGTTTTTAATGTCAATATTTTTGCTGAGTTTCTCGCTACCTTAGCTCAAGCCTTTTTATTGCTTAATATTTATCCAGATTTGCTGTATTTTGTTTACCCTCTAGCGTTGTATAAACGCAGTTTCCATACCTTGTTCCGCAAGGTATTTTTTTGCCTGTTAGTTTTGTAAGCTCAAACCTGTCAAAAGATAGCGTGTATTACTATCTTCAAAATTGGGTGAATACTGGAAGCATATTTTCTGATTAGGTTGAATTTGAGCCATGATTGGCAAATGTTTAGCAACAGCACGAGTACGTGCAAAAACAAAAATCTGTCCTTGTTCTGTTTTAAACTCATATAGGATTTGAGTCCAATTACCATTCCTTGAATAATGCTCAATGCTTTGATATTGAGTGAAAATTCCACAGTGGTGTTCTTGCTTGGGACTATTCACTGCAAAATAATAGTAAATTTGATGAGCATAAACGTATAAAAATATAATACTGGGAACGCTTATAAGAGAGATTACAACACTAAGAAAAACAGACTCCTTATGTTTGAGCCAATAGATAATCAGACCTATACAACCAAAAAGAATAATCCAAACTAAAGTTTCATTCATATTTTTTCAGCTAAAGATTTAGGCGTAACTGAAAGCTACGCCCGTTATAGACTTTAGAGACGCATCTCAATCCCTTGCTCAGCAAGATATTGTTTTGCTTCAGGAATGGTATGTTGACCAAAATGGAAAATAGAGGCAGCCAGTACCGCATCTGCACCGCCTTTCAAAATTCCGTCAGCCAAATGTTGTAAATTGCCTACGCCACCTGATGCGATGGTCGGAATATTGACACGATCATTGATTTGACGCATCAAGGCTATGTCATAACCAGCTTTGGTTCCATCGGCATCCATACTGGTAATCAGCAATTCGCCCGCACCGAAGTCAGCCATTTTCACAGCCCATTCAATCGCATCGATTCCTGTGGGTTTACGACCACCGTGGGTAAAGATTTCCCACTTATTTTCGCCAGTTTTTTTCGCATCAATTGCGACCACAATACATTGTGCGCCAAAACGTTGAGAAGCTTCTTGAACAAACTCAGGCGTAAATACTGCTGCCGAGTTGATACTGACTTTATCAGCACCCGCATTTAGTAATAAACGAATATCTTCAACTTTACGGACACCACCACCTACAGTTAAAGGGACAAACACGCTTTCAGCCATACGTTCTACCGTACGGTAAGTCGTATCGCGTCCATGATGGGTAGCAGTAATATCTAAAAAGGTAATTTCATCGGCGCCTTGTTCGTTATAACGACGTGCGACTTCAACAGGGTCACCTGCGTCACGAATATCAAGGAATTGAACGCCTTTGACGACTCGACCATTATCAACATCTAAGCAAGGGATAATACGTTTTGCGAGCATAAAATTTTCCAAAAAATCGCCAATAAAGAAAGGGGTGCTACACCTTCATGGAGGGAACAGGTATTCTATCAAACTTCACAGCTATTTTTTGCAGGTTTTCCATGTCGGTTTATACCCCGTTGAGTTTAGAAGAAGTTCAAGCATTCGCTGAGCCTTATGGTTTAGCGATCATTGAGCTGATTCCAATCCAAGGCGGTATTCAAAACACCAACTATTTTTTGGTGGATCAATCACAGAAACAATATGTTTTAACAGTTTTTGAAGAATTAGATGCTGAAGGGGCAGGTGAACTCGTCCCAGTACTCGATTGTTTAGGGAAGGCGGGTGTGCCTGTGGCTGTACCATTAAAATATGATGGTCAGGCAATTCACAGCATTGCAGATAAACCTGCTCAGATTGCACCGCGCTTGATGGGGGAACATCCTGAAGAAGCCAGTATTAAGCAAGTACAGGCGATTGCCCAAGCGCAGGCAAAATTGCATTTGGCTTTGCAGGGCTTTCCTTTGGAACGTGATTTTAATCGCAATCATCAATACTGGTCAGAAGTGGCAAGCCAATTACGTCCTCAATTGATTCAAGTAGATCAACAACTTTTAAATCAGGTCTTTCATTTATTTACAGTGATTACGCAAACCTACCCAAACCGACCAATAGGCTTTATTCATTCCGATTTATTTCGGGATAATACCTTGTTTGAGGGTAATCAATTACAAGGCATTCTTGATTTTTATGAACTGAATCAAGATGAATGGCTGTTTGATATTGCAATTAGTATCAATGACTTCTGTACCGCTTATCCACAAGCCCATTTGGATATAGAAAAAGCTGAGGCATTCTTAAGTGCTTATCAAAGCATTCGCCCACTGACACAAGATGAATTGGCTTGTCTGGATATTTTTCTAGCAATGGCTGCTTGTCGTTTTTGGAGTATGCGTTTACAGGTTGCACAGAAAAATGCAGCAGAAGGGCGCACAGGTGAAGATATTTTGCAAAAAGACCCCATGGAAATGCGCATGATGTTACAAAACCGTTTACAACAAGTTTTAGGTTTAGGGTAGGAATATGCGAGATCAAGGGCGTTTAGTTGAATGGTTCGATGATAAAGGCTATGGCTTTATTCAACCCAATGATGCACATAAAGATCGTGTCTTTATCCATATCAAAGACTTTGCTCGCACAGGGCCGCGCCCAATTGTGGGGTGTGCCTTGGAATATGTGGTCATTTTGGATGAGCGTGGTCGTTATCGCGCTCAGCAAGCAACTTATTTAAAAGCATCGCAAGTGATTGAACATCGTCGGAAACCGAATACGCCTTCATCGTCTAAGCGTTGGTCAGCGATGCAGATTGGTATTGTGATTTATATTGTATTTATGCTGATTGCGAGCTTTAGCAAGTTATTGCCGCCGTACACTTTGTTGTTTGTTAGCTTGATGAATGTCGTTAGTTATTGGTTGTATGCGCAAGACAAAGAAGCAGCACAATTGGGGAATCGACGCATTCCAGAGCAGACTTTGCATATCGTGGATTCTTTGGGTGGTTGGTGTGGAGGGTGGCTTGCTCAGCAAAAACTGAGACATAAAACACAAAAACAACCATTTCGTAAGATTTATTTCTGTACCATAGTCTTTCATATATTGTTGATATGTTGGTTAATTTCTCCACTCAATGTGTTTTATTGATTGAGGGAGTTTGTTTTGGAGATAAATAAAAATGAATTATTCTGTTGACCAAGATCCGAATCGCACCTTAACTTTGGTGCTCTATGTACTTTATATCATTGCAATTTTTACGGGCGGTCTATTCGCGATTTGTTATTCACCAATTAAAATGTCTATGTGATAAACCATTTAAAATGTCCTGTTTTTAACCACAAGAGTCAAGCACAGGATTTAACTTTCTTTGTTCAATAACAGCTTTCTGAGCTTTACGACTCGGCATACTTTTCTTGAGACGGGAACGTTTATTCTGTTTCTCCAACTCTTCATGTTGTTGCTGGATATGCGCCAGAACTGAGCCTAATCTTTTATTCTCAACCACTTCATTCTGCTGTAGTCCAGCCAGTTTATTGAAGACGCTATAGTTGATCTTCCGTCCTTCATGCATGAGGGCCACAGTGCCATCCGGGTACTCCAGAAATGAAATGTATTGCCCAACAAGCTTATGATTCAGCTCTGTCGGTTCAAGCAGATAAATACACTTGTCATAGGTGATGGTTAGGTTCTTCGTGACCTTACGCGGTTCCTGCCAAGTGAATATATCCTCCAGCTCAGCATCAGATTCCGTTAAAGATCGATGTAAATTCTTCGAGTTTCTCGCACACTTGGCAAACTTCTGATTGAAGTGCTCAATGAAGCAGGGTAGCCATGCATTGGCTTCGGCAATTGAACTGATGCCTTCCAGACGCATCTCCTTGATCAAACGGTCTTGAAGGGTTCTATTCGCGCGTTCTACGCGACCTTTAGCCTGTGGTGAGTTGGCAAAGATAATATCAATATTTAACTCGTTCAGAATCCGCCCAAATTGCGTGATCTGGCTGTCTTTCCTGGATTTCTGATTAACTCTGAATACCGAATGTTTGTCGCTATAAAAGGCCAGAGGTTTGCCGTATTGTTCAATGTAGGCTCGGGTTGAAAGCATATAGTCGAAGGTGGTTTCCGCCTCACAGAAGCGTAGATGCAACAGCTTTCCAGTGGCATCATCGATATACACCAATAAACAGCACTTAGCAGCGCGTCCTTCGAACCAGTCATGATATGAGCCATCAATCTGGATCAGCTCACCGAAGCAATCCCGGTTATAACGTGGCTGATATGGACGTTTAAGGCGCTTGGATCGCGGAATCCAGAGGTCATTGGCCATCATCCAGCGCCGAACCGTTTCTACCGGGATATTCAGGTCAAATATGCTGCTGAGCTTCTCATGCGCCAAGGTAGGTCCAAAGCCCAGCAGATGTTCAGAAATAATGGAAAGACATTTTGATTTTAATAACTCATCATGGCGATGATGGCCAGGTTGACCACGACTGGCATGTGCCAGACCTGAAACACCGTCTTGATTGAGTTTCTGCAATAACCGGGTAATTTGACGAGTGGAAAGATTCAGGATTTCAGCAGCACGGACCTGGGTAATACGATGATCTCGAACGTCTTGCAGAACTGCAAGACGTTGAATTTCCTTGTCAGACATAGTGATCAACATCTCTAATTTATATCCAGTCCATGGTGATAAAAACCATCATAAACCAGACATTTTTATTGGTGAGAATATAGACACTTTAAATGGTTTCTAACACGATTATTGCGTTAATTATTAATTATGTAAAACGTACTGATGTACAAGGTTCAATTTTTGAGAGCCATTTTACTTGGCAAATTCGTACCTTTTGGTGGTATTTGGCTTGGACACTTTTTGCATTTTCTCCTTTTCTGTTATTAATTTTTACTGGAAGTAATCTAGATTCATCTACGATGGTTGTGATATTTGGGTGGATATTCTGTTTTATTACCATTGTTGTTACTTTTATTTGGGGGTTATATAGAGCAATTCGTGGTTTAATCGCACTCAATGATAATCAACCCATGTACCAATAAATTGGATCAACTATGATTATTGAACATGTACATTTAAATATTAAGCCCGATCAAAGCGAGGCTTTTGAATCCGCATTTCAAACCGCGAAAGAGATGATTTATCCAATGGAAGGTTTGAATGCTGTACAGCTCATTAAACATGTCGAAGACCATCATCGCTATATTTTGATGGTCTTTTGGGATCGTATCGAAAATCATACTGAAGGTTTTAGGAAATCGCCTGAATATCAGCAGTGGAAAGTATTATTGCATCCATTCTATGAACAGATACCAACGGTTGAATATTATCAGCCACAGATGTTGTTAAAAAAGAAAACACCATAGATTATAGAAAAGGGAGCACTATTTAGCTCTCTTTTTGTTTTTCTAATAACTTAAATTTCAACTCACTGACTAAAACACCAAGCATTCATAAGATAGACGATCTTTATTCTAACTCCAAGGATAACCCATTGTGTATTGGTAACTTTTAAGAAATATTTGAACAAACATACAGCTCTCAATACAATGGGTCTCAAATCATAGTAAGGTTTTTTTCATGTCTACTTGCAGTTCAACGTCAGGAAAACCTGAAACGAAAGTTATCGCATTTAGCGGTGCAAATAAAAAGATAAGCGATATTCTTGACCTCGAGCACGTCAGATCTAACTCGCTTTTACAAATTCCTATTGCAGCTGAATTATTATCAGCTGGATTTCCTTCACCAGCACAAGATTTTATTGAAAAGTCGGTCGATCTCAACGAAATGCTGATCACCAATGAGTACTCTACGTTTATTGGTAAAGTAGGCTCTCGTTCCATGCTAAATGCTGGTATAGATATTAACGATAAGCTCATAATCGATAGAAGCTTCGATGCCAAGCATCTAGATATTATTGTTGCTCAGCTAGAAACAGACTTTACCGTTAAGCGGTTGATGATCACCAAGCAAATGTCAGCTGGTGAAATTAATGAAATTTTTGGTCCAGATGCAAAATCTATCCCTCCAGTTTGGCTTAAAGCAGAAAACGAAGAGCACTCACATATTTTTCTAAAACCTGAACAGGAATTGATTGTGTGGGGCGTAGTGACTTACATCATTAAAGACGCACGAAAATGACAAACCGGGTATTTATTCATGTTGATATAAATTCGGCATATTGTTCGATGGAAGCATTTTGGAACCCTAAGTTAAAGGGTAAACCATGCGTTGTCTTAAGCTCTAATGACGGAACAATCATCGCGAGAAGCGCTGAAGCTAAACTCTTAAAAATCCCGATGGGTGCACCACTCTTTAAGGTCCAAGACATCATCAATAAACATAACGTTCATGTGCTATCGAGCAATTTTGCGCTGTATGGCGAAATGTCACGTCGTTTTCATGGAATATTATCTGGTTTTGTAGATCCAAGCTGTTACAGCATTTACAGCATTGATGAAGGCTTTATAGAATTTACTCAATTTACTAAAAACTTTGATGCTACTGAAATGGCACGGGAGATTCGGCATCAAGTATATAAGCTTATTGGCTTAACAACGTGCGTGGGTGTTGGTAGAACACTGACTGAAAGTAAAATGGCCAACAACCTTGCCAAAAAGAATCCAGAATTAAATGGAATCTGTAATTTAGTGACAATGAGCCTGGTAGATGTCGAAAGCTACTATCAAAGCATGCCAGTTGATGAAATATGGGGTGTAGGGCGAAAGTACGCTAAAAAGCTTAATGACATGGGGATTTTAACTGTGCTGGATCTTGCAACATCCAACCCGAATCGAATGCGTGAACTCTTCAATGTGAATATGCAAAGTACGATTTTAGAATTGCTTGGCCAGTCATGCTTTGAATTTGAAAGTTCACCTAAGGCGAAACAACAGATTGTCTCGAGCAAATCTTTCGGCCAGAAAATTACTGAGCTCTCAATTCTTCAAGAAGCCGTCAGCAAATATACCCATAATGCATTCAATCGGCTTGTTGATGAACACCAGCTTTGCGGATCTCTGATTGTTTTCTTGCAATCCAACCCATTTGACCAGTCAAAACCGTATTACAGCAAGTCGTTAACATACACGTTTACCCAACCTACAAACAATTTGATGCAACTTGTTAAAGCTGCCACATCACTGATTGATAAATTGTACAAAGAGGGGATAGAGTTTAAGAAATGTGGCGTGATGTTGTGTGAATTGATAAAAGAAGAACATCGCACGATCGGCCTACTAACTGACGTAGAGCAGCTTGAAAAAGAGCAAGCGTTAATGACGGCGTTTCAAAGCATTCAAAGTAAGTTTGGCAAGGCTAAAATTGCTGCTGGATCATGTAATCTGAAAAATAGAGATTGGGAACCTAAGTCAGAACGTCAAAGCCGTAACTATTTTAGTGAGGCTGGTATGATTGTCTTCAATTGATTCATTTGAGGGAATTTGTTGGCAATGACGGGGATGGTCAGACTCGAACTGACATTCAAGGAATTAAACCTTTGCTTTAATGAGATTGATCAGATCTCAAAACCAATTGGCTACACCCTCGGAAATATAAGTACTTTTACCTCCAAAATAAGAAATTAAGATTGCTGATAGCTTCTTGGTGATTCAGCTGGTGTACCATCATCATATCGCCAAAATAAGAAGCTTCCACTCCATTCGACATCACCTGAAGCATAGTCACGGATCTTATCGCTCCAGCGGATAGGTTTAATTTCATGGTCTAAGAATTCATCCCACACAATAAACGCCGTGCCATCTTTGTTTGGGATTTGGTCCTCGATGAAGAACCAGGGTGACTTCACATCACCAGAACAGCGTTTTGTCATTTTGTCTCTCTCACACTTTTGAGTAAGCCTCAAATTAATTGAAAAGATCATGAAAACTGTTTTGAACGTCAGACCGTGCGATCGGCGCTGTTTCTTGCTGCACAACTTCATCAATCAAATAAGCAACAGGACTTACAGATTGGCTTTTTGTGAAAGTCGGTGCACCAACTTCAGCGATAAACTTCTCGCTAATCGGTTTTTTTATTTCTAAGCGATACACACGGCGCAGCTTGTTTAAGCAATCAGACATCGATCCATCGCCAATACCGTGACGGGTTTTCTTGTTATCACGAGTCTTAAACGTGAAGTATGGAAAATGTTTGGCCATGACTGCAGTAATGTCTTTACCAACCAGGTAAATGTGGCTGTGTGTTTCGTAGAAGTGGGTAAATGACGCCTCTACGTGATAAGCAGCCAACAAGCTTTTTGCTTGTGGGTCAGTGATAACCGATTTAACTTGGTTAATCATTTTTTTGGCAATTGTTTTGTTATTCATGATGAACACCTTATAAATTTGATTAATTAGATTGAGTTAATGCTAGTTGCGTAAAAATACGTGATAGGCACACTTTACATGTAACAAGGTGCGGTACCGTGTCCACGGTAACATCACCTACTTTCATTTTGAATTCTTTCTTTGCTTCATCTGCAGGGAATAAGCCTCCAGCTGAGCACAAGTACTGGTTTTTCTCACGAACCAATTTAGATCCTGAGTAGTCTTCAGCAAAAACCAAGTGAGTCACTGTATTTGATTTCTCACCATCGCGTTGCTAAAACCTTGGTGGACCATTCCTCCCACAAATTGAACTTTTTAGCTTGTTCAACCATATGGTGCAGATCTGCAGTAGAAATTCTAACTGATGGCATTGAAGGGTTATTTACTGATTCTGGCGCACGAGTTACACGAACAAGTTCTATAACTTCATGAGCTTCAATTGGACCATATTTGCGATCAAGGTTTTTGCTCAATAATTCATTAATAGTAGCCATTTCAACTCCAAGTTTTAAGCGTTGTGCTTCTAATTGTTAATTTTAAGATAGAACCTAAACCAAAAAACTTTTTTGAAATTATTTATTATTGTTTTACTGATCCTTGCTGCGACTTTTAACAGATAGCAGCTAAAAATGGTAATGAGGATGCTATTAAAATGATGGAAGCAATTAAGGAACCATAAAAATAAGCATTGATCCTGGTGCGCCAGATCTAGCGCTGGCCACAACCAAATTTCTAAACCTTTTTTTAATCAACTAAAAAAACATCGAATGCGGTTTTCAACTGCCAAAAAGTGAAGCAATAGACATGCTTCACTAGTTATTGTTATTAAACTTCAGTCAATTCATTAATATCTAGGATATGAACGCCGTTTGATGTCAGTAGCCAACATGGGAGGGTATGTGCTTCAGTGACTTGAAGTATGAGGCTTTTAAGAGTGTCACTAGATTTTTTGCAGTAAAGGCAATCAGGCTCAGGATTGCTACCATCATCATCAATCAATGGCGTGTCAGCAATTAAGCGGTATGAAGCATACTTAATGATGTCAATATCATCGGCATTGATTGGCTCTTTTGAGATTAGGAGTACTTGCTCTAAGCTGAATGCTTCAGGTTCAATCCATTTAACCTTGCTGGTGTTTTCAATCTGGTAACTTAACTGAGTGCCATCAGCAAAAAACACGACAAATTGACCATCTTCAATGTGCTGTACTTTAAAATTGCATGGAATGGTGAATGTGTTGTAGTAATTCATGGGGTTTCTCCAAGTTGTAGGCGTTGAGCCTAAGTTGATTAATCGTTTAAAACAGATTCGATAAAAGAGAGTATTTCAGCTTTAAGAGATGCTGAAATGGTTGCAGTATTTAACTGGCTTAAATACATATCAGCTTTGTCTTTTATTTCTTTTGACGTTGCGGTTTTACGAATTAAAACTAATGTATTCCACATATTAAAACCTTTAAGGATAGTGATTAAATCTATATTCATTATACAAAGCGCAATAGCTGTTTAATTTTTCTTAAAATTTAAAAATTCAAAACCTTTTTAATCAATTAAAAAACATCGAATGCGCTTTAAAAAATGCCCAAAAGAAAAGGGATAAGGTTTTACGCTTATCCCTGTTTGGGTTTTAGATATGGCAATCAACAATCGTGATTATATAGTCGCTTGGAAAGCTCTTGAGCAAGGCTTGGTTTTTGTTTTCCCAATCTTCTTCCTTGCGAATATCCTGTCCAAACATGCCACACTCTGAACCTGTCCAGTCGCCTATTTCATCACCA
This sequence comes from Acinetobacter endophylla, assembly GCF_053543775.1. NCBI lineage: Bacteria > Pseudomonadati > Pseudomonadota > Gammaproteobacteria > Moraxellales > Moraxellaceae > Acinetobacter > Acinetobacter endophylla. Next base: position 12,302 of record NZ_JBLVOM010000246.1, read on the forward strand.
CTGGTCGCATCTAAGAAACAGTATGTACCGAATGGGTTTGCTGATTTTTTAGCTACGAATTCTTCACGGCTCACCAAAAATTCATCAAAATCATAGCCACTCAAGCCATAAAACTTATCAGTGTCATTGGCTCTAATTGTTTTGATTGAATCTTGGTTATGATAAATGTCACGCTTTTCATTGACTGTTTCGATTGATTCATCAGCCCACAATTCACTTAATGGACGCCAAGTACGTGAAGCATCACCGATACATTTTTCAAAGTAGTCATAAACACGGTTGGCTTCGGTTTTTAAACGGTTGATTTCGGATTCAAAATCAAGCTCACCAATCGGGCAACTATTCACATTACGTCCATCAAGACGCAACAGCATGTTTTTCCAACGTCCTCCGATTTCATACCAATCGTATTTCGGATTCGGGTTGGTGGTGGTGAAGTAATCGACCACTTTGCCATCAGCATCAAGCTCTATCCATTCTGTCCAACTTTCATCAGGTTTTTCACCTGTCAAAACAGTTGGCGTAACTTCTTCGTTATACCAATTAATGAACTGTTGAAGCTCAAAGACTTCAGTACATGGCACATCTTTTTGATGCCATTGAATGAACATGCCTAAATCACGAATGCGACTTGAGTACGTACCATCATCGTTTTTGACCTGTACCACTGATAAATGCTCACCGCCGTTCGGGAAGTCAGCAAAAATATCACCTTTGTTGTTTTTGATGGCATCAAGCTCTAAGTCTGTTGCATCACGCACGAAACGAGGGTCGTCAAGAAACGCATAGCGTTCTTCACCATCATCTAAGATAGGCTTTGAGTTTTTCATCAAAGTGATTTCTGTCGATTCGTATTGGTCTTTAATTTCGTCCAATGATGATTCTGAAATGCAATATTTGTTTTTAATGCCTGAGCATTCAAATTCGTAAAATGGTTCTAGGGCATCTACAACATCACCATCAGGGGTGGTAACTACTGCAACTGTGAAATGTGACATTTTAAAATCTCCAAGTTTTGAGCCGTGTGCTCTACATCTGAGATTCCATAATAGCTATTAAGTGGCGTTTATAACTTTTTCTTAAAATATAAATGAAGCTGAATATAACAACGGTAGTGGTTCAGCAATGAAAATATTTTAATCAATTAAAATCACCGTATACGTTGAATAAAAGTAATATCAATTATTTCTATTTAATGAAATAAAATAAGGCTCACATATTAAAATAACCTGATTACATAGATCTATATCAAAAAAAGCAATGTGGCATAAATGGTGCGATATATTTAACTTTTCTGATAACCACTTATAGCCTAATCTTCTTGCTTGGTTTTTTGTTAGGTTCGGGTGTGTAATTAACTTTCTTTGCCATAAGTTATCAAAAAAATAATGTGCTTTTTTTCTGCAAGCTCTAAGTTCTTCATCTGCAATATATCCTAATGGTCTACCATCGCTATTAATTCCAACATACTTTGAACAAATAGGGCATATATAAGATTTATTTACTAATTCTAACTGAACTTCGCATTCAAGACATTTATATGATGGTAGGTGAATATTATTATGCCAGCCAAACTTAGACTCTATGCTATCTAGTGGTGCGGATATTTTATTTAATGGGCTATTTAAATAAACAGATAATTCTTTTAGAACACCAACATTGTTGCAACTATTAGCCCACCACAATAAAAAGTTATATTTCTGCTTTAAAATAACAATATTTTGAGTCTGGTTTTTCCAATACTGAAAAAGTACATTTATGTGTCTACCTTTAATCTCATTTGATCTAAGCCTGAACGTGTTATATCCGAATGATTTTAATATTGCATCACATTCTTTTATTAAGTAAAAGTTGTAATGCATCAGGTGATCTTCATTTGTATTTTTACTTTTATTCTGTTTTTTATTTAGTTCATTAAGCTGATAACTTAAAGTCATAAGGAATCCTATATTTAGGGTTTATAATTTATATGTTAAAGAAAATAAATAAAAGATGGCAATAATTAATAGTTGCCATCTTTTTGAGTTCTAGTTAATGATTAAATATATTCTTCAACCGTACTGGTCATAAGTTTTTTCATCTTGTAAGGTTTGTAATGAGGAACATAACAAGGCTTGCAAACTGATTCATAGGTTTTGGTATCAGAATGATAATAAAAACGATCCAGTGGTTCATAACCGTTGCAATGATGGCAATAACGCTCAAAACCCAATGAAGTGAAGATCATCTTCTCCATAAATGCTTGTTTTTTATGTTTTGCTTTAAGTGTGGGTGAGTTTTTGACTTCACAAGAACAGATGTAATCTTGGTAATTATCTAACTCTGGTGATTCTTGGTATATACAAACAAACCGACTTAAGACATTCGGATCAAAAATATTCCATTGCTGGTCATGTTCTGAAAATAGGAAATATCCATCTGCACCTGATGGCATTTCTTTACTGTATTTCGAGTAATGGATAACATGTTTTTCCGTTGGCTCAAAGTCATTCAGGAACATTCTCAAGGTATTGATGTTCGGGAATTGGACTTTCATTAACTGTGCTTGAGTCACCAGATTGGATCTTGATTCGTAGTTCACCAGAACCATAATTTTACGGCTTTTGTCGATTCTGCCGATGATGTAATTATAGATATGATCAGACATTGTATTTTCTCCTATTCCATAGAGATCCATGTTAAGAACATGGATCATTCCCAAAAAATGCAATGAGATCGTTGCTCTGGTAGCTAAACTGCAATTCGATGTAGTCCATTTTCAGTGTGCTATCTAAGTACGGTGTAATGTCGAGTTGCACGAATGAATCAATAAATTCACTTTCTGCGCCATACGCATCTATTGAGCCTTTGAACAGCTCCAGTACATTGCATGTTACATAGTCGCCAATTTCTGATTTATGTGTCTTACATGATGGTAGGAGTGCCAAGTCATTCAGGATCACTTGAACATGAGTGCCATCATATGAGCCTTGATATAGGCTGTAATGTTTTTCAGGATTCAAGATACATTCAAGAACTAAATCAAAGTTGTTGCTGTAAGAGTTACGCATAGCGACATATACACTTTCTGCTACTGGCTTTTCGACTTTGGTGAGAGTGATTGAGTCTGAATACTCATGAGCGAACAAAATAGGGTCGTCTTCGTCTTGTTCTTCATCTGGCTCAATGTCCAGTAACGCCAAGCGTCTATCTTTGGTTTCTTGGTCGAGAATTTCCCAACCATCGATAGATAAAGTACCGCCGTCAGCAAGTTGAATGAGAACAGGGGTTTCTTTGTCCTGATCTGAATTGTCCAGAATGGTGAAGATCCCTAGTAATCGAACCCATGAAGTGATTAACTGGCAAATGGGTAGGTTTTCATTAATTTCATGGCGATTCTTGCAAGACTCGCTAAACATCGCCAGATTTTCAGGGTGATTAATATCAATATAGACATTGTGCAAAACAGCATCAGCACTGGTGTTGTTTGGTGCTTCGTAGCTCAATTCAATCAAAAAGTATTTTTTAGACATGATCAATATTCCTTAGTACAAAACTTCAGTGCCAACAACGCAATCCAAAAACCTACCTTGCAGATCAAACACAAAAAATTGTTGCAGTTCTTTTTGTGTCGAGTGGATGTTAAAAACAGGCACAATCAAGCTGTCTTTTTCAAATAGGTTATGGTTGTTAATGACGAAATCATGAGCTGAATAGCAATGACCTTGCAGATATACACCGCAACGCATCAGCTTATCTAAATCAAAAGATTGAGAGATGTAGTGAACATCTTCTGGTGCATATTCACTGGCAATATCTCGGCTATATGCAAGATTGACTTGTTTGACCAAGCTTTGTTGAAAAAAGTCGCTGTCATGCACTTCTGAACGTGCGATGTCAGTAACAACTAAAATGGGTTGTGTTTCCCAAAAAATGCTGAGTAATTGATTAAAATCAAGATGTTCAGGGAATTGAACTTTTGAAGTAATCACGCCCCAATCATCAAGGGTTAAAGATAGAAAGTTTCCGTAATGATCACGCGGAATAACCGTTAATACATTAAGGTCTTGATGCAATTCTTCGTTATACGAAAAATCAGCAAGGGAATGACCTGTATTTAATTCAGGATTCACAATAATGTTTAATGTTTTAGAACGGTTTGTAAAAAAATCAAGTACGCTTTTCATATCTTCAACTCCAAGTTTTAAGCAATTGCTTAGGTATGAATTAATTATATCTGTGAAATATCCCTTAAAAACTTTTCTCAAATTACTTATGGAACTGGCAATGAAAAATTTCAATATTTTTTTAATCAATTAAAAAACATCGTATACGTCATTAAATCTAATGGCATAAAAAAAGAGGGTAGACCTTTATTGGATCTCCCTCTATTTGTTTAATGGTTTCTTATGACAGGTTGTTTTTAAAGTACTCAATCAGTCTTAAATAAACAGTGTTCGCCATAAAATGTGAGCTATGCAGCGCATTAAAATCTGCGACATCTTCAAAACATTCAGTCAGTAATGCACTGGCGAAACCTTTATTCCATGTATTGAACTTTTCCAGTTCTGCATCTGACAGCAAATCATATTGAATCATGTCATTAATGGCTTGGTGTTGTAAATTTATCGCCACATCCATGACTTCGCCCTCAATCAATGCATGAGAATCATCAGGACTGAATCTAAATGATTCGTGAGCGTCTGCGATGGCTTGAACCTGTAACGGTGCATTGACTTCAATGCAGTAGGCTTGTGACTTATGTTGGTGAAATAAAACGACATCCAGTTCAATGTTAAAAATAAACTGCGGATCTGCTTTGGTTGCTACGCCAATCACATTGATGACGCAACTTGGTAAACCGTCATACGCTTGGGTGAAGCTTTGTAGCAAGTGGCGCACATTAGCAGTACCAGTATTAAATTTTTGTAGTTGCATTGTCGTATCTCCAAGTTTTAAGCAATGAGCTTTGATGTATTCATTATATCGGTGCATGTGGCCTGTATAACTTTTCAGTAAAAGTATTTCGGCTGATAGGCTCATGATTTCAAGTTATTTTTAATCAATTAAAAACACCGTTTACGGCCATCATCTTATGAAAGGAATAAGCTATGGGTGCTTATTCCTGGTGGGTGTGATTAGTGCGGTTCTACGTCATACGTGTTTTCATTTTCTTTAAGTCTGGCTTTTTCACGCTTCAGTCTTAAACGCTCTTGATGTTCCCTGTACAGGTTGGTGAGTTGACCGACTGGCAAATGTAGAAACTTTAGATCAATGTTTCTTACCCAGCTATTAACAGCAAACTTTTTGCTTTTTTTAACGTCTGGTATTTCGTAATGATCACCCTTGATTGCGCCTTTTACGGCATTTAACACGAGATCCGCGGTAGCTTCATTCCAGCACTTGAATAATTTAATGCCTTTAAACGCCTTATATTTAGCTGGTACTTTTTCACTGTACTTAAACAGCTCTCCAGTAGATGTCACGGCGATAAACCAGTCACAACGGACAAGCTTCATCGTTTCTATACGTTTTAATTCGTTTTTTTCTCTTTGTTGTTCTATTGCTTGCATATTTGCAAAGCCGAATAGGTCAAGGTTGTCAATTTTCATAGTAGCCATTTGCATTTTTAATACCTCTCAATGAACGTTCGGATCTCAAAAAACCTAGCATTGGTTGGTCAATGCTAGGTGTTGTGTTTATTGGTCTTCAGGCATCATAAAAGTAATGATAGGCTCACCATTCACGCCAGGCCCAACCGTAGCAATATTGGTGATTAAGGTGTCAGAAAAGGTATGCGGTGTATCTTGTAGAGCATATTTAAACTTAACGCTTTGGTCATTAAGTGCAACTGAACCACGAACGCTCATGTTCAACATATCAAAGATGGTATATCCCATTAAATCATTGATTTTTTCAGCATCAGCTTCCGTACCATTCGGAAAAATTGCTTTTGCAGCTGTCAGGTGCTTGTTATACAAGTTGCTTGTAATATAAACAGGGAACTTATAGAACTGTTTGCAATCTTTGGCATGTTCTTCTTTATCGCTAAGGCAAAGAATCACGCCCTCTTCTAAAGCGTCTTGTAAAGAAAAAACAGTGATGACTTCAGCACCAGCGAAAAAATTATTCATAATAGCTACTCCAAGTTTTAAGCAATTGCTTTTGATGTTTTAATTATAATAAATCCATAAACCTTAAAACTTTTTTTTAAAAAAAAGATAGTATTTATTCAGGTTTAATAATTATAATTAATATAGCTTTTAATATATATTTGAGGTTTTAGGTGGTACTAACAGGAACAATTAAAAATTATAATATTGAGCGTGGTTTTGGTTTTATATCCACGAGTAATTTTGGTGATGTATTTTTCCATATTAAGGATTTTCAGAAAGGTGAACAGCCAATACCAGGTCGAGAGGTTTATTTCGAGGTAGTTAAAAAAGAAAATAAAAATAGGGCAATCCATGTTTACTATTCCGACCATGAACAAACGCAAGACAAGCAAAAACCATTGCCAATATATCTATGGATAATTTTTATTAGCATAGCTATTGGGGTGGCATATCTAGGTAGCATTCAATTAAAGAAATATCTATATAAAGATAATCAAACTACAAATGCTATATATCAAAAGCCAGTAGCCTATAAATGCGATGGTCGTAAGCATTGCTCTCAAATGCGATCTAAAGAAGAAGCTGATTGGTTTGTGAAAAACTGCCCAGATACCATGATGGATGGTGACGGCGATGGCGATGCCTGTGAAAATGATTCAAGGTGGTAGTTGTATAGTTTCAGACAATAAAAAATGAGCTATTAATACTTAATTAATAACTCATTCCTTAGGTTGATTTTAGATTTCTGCCAGTGTTTTACCGTCTTGTAATTCATTAATCTGCGCCAGTGTGACAGCTTGAGCGTCATATTCTTCTGTCACATACGATACAATTTCTTCTATTGAGCATTCACCAACTACACCCCAAAGCGTAAAATTGGTATGGGTTTTTTCATTCCAGATCTGCTCAACTTGTTCTAGATCCAGATGTCCAATACTCACCAAAAGGTCATAAGCCAATGCCCAATTTTCGTAACGGCTGACAGATTCATCAATGATAGGATCATCAGACATTAAATAGGTCATCATTGCCTTAGCTTTACAGAACTTTTGCATTGTTTCGTTTAAAGTTGTCATAAACATCATCTCATATTGATTGGTTTAAAATCATTTTATGCTGACAGGTGGTGTCAAAAACTTATTCAAAAACAAAATTATTCCAAACCATTTTTAATCAATTAAAAAACATCGCTTGCGGTTTTCATCCTAAAAAGGTGCCAAAAGGCACCCTAATTTACAGCGATCCACAACCCTCCTTGTTGAATGCGCCTGGTGGAACCGTCCAGTTATCCGTGAACACTGGTAGGTAATAACTTTCAATTTTGGACTGTACCAGTGCTTCCATATCCTGAATGTCGAATGGCTCAATGCGATTGCTCAGACTGACGACATCGATCTTTGAGCGACTGATCGTACAGTCAAACTTTTGTTCATAACCAGCGATCAGCTGAGCGCGTTCAGGGTAGTAGGTGCTGATGGTTGACCAGATTTTAGGACTGTTGAAGATACAGGTCATGCATGAGCTACGGCCCCAACCTAAGCGATATGGCACTGGTGGCGTAACCTTGTACTTCTCCAGTAACGCCCATACTTGCTCTTCAGTGAAGTGAAGCACGTTCTTCCACCAGTCAACGCGTCTTGCTTTCTTACCGCTTCTACGGTCGCATGGGTGCGGTTCTAGCTGGTTGTACTTACTGCGGTTTGGTGACTCTTCACGGCGTTCACCAGTGATAAAACAAATGTTCTTGCCGTCAAAACGTTCTTGGTTGTTCAATGCTCTGCGTCCGACATCGATCTTTAACGCTGAAGAACACCAGCGCGTCATGAGGCTGGCTGCTTGTTGTGGGAACTTCAAGCGTGTGCCTGGTTTACTGCGGTTGTTATCGCGTTCAAGCTTAATTAAGCCCTCTGGTGTTTCTACGAAGTGGGGTTTTGAGTAGCTGTTTTCTTTGAGCATTTCGCCAAGGAAACCGCCCTCGAGCCAACTGAAGTACAATGGTGTGTCGAATGCCTGAGCGAATGCTTTGGTATAGTTTTCCATGAACACCCAATCCATGAACGGCTGGTTTTCTTCATCAATTTTGTGGTGCCAAAGCTCAATTTTGCTTTTATCTACTCCAGCATCCAGTAAGCGTAAATACGCTGCAATCGAATCCTTACCGCCACTTAAGCAGACAATAAAAATGTCATAGATACTTAGATCGATGTCTGGTGCTTCATGAAAAACATGCTCAGCCAGTTCTTTGTTTAGATCGGTACCAGACAGCAACTCCAGTTGCCCGGCTATTGTGGGGATGATGACTTGATCATCGTACTTATGCGCTGTATTCATTCGACTTACTCCAGATTTAAGGCTTTGTGCCTTGCTTGCTATGGATTAAGTATAGAGGGGTGTACCAGGGGAAAAACTTTTCTCAAAATTTAAAAATATCGAGATATTTTAATCAAATAAAATCCATCGTAAGCGGTTATAACGCCTAGCAAAACGGCATTGCGCCGTTTCGGTGGTTACTTATATTTTTGGATGATGCGTTCAATAAATCGAATCATTGTGTCCTTATCAATTTTGGCCTGGTCGTAATTGTCATAGCTAAACATCACCAAAGCATCTTCCTGAGTGATGCCAAAAAACTCACGTACTGCTTTCCACTGGTAAACGACTGGTACAGTGACAACAGGCGCATCTTTTAGCTCTTCATTGCTGAGTATTTTTTCATACATGAAGATTGGCCCAACAGAACCATGAAAATTGAAACCTAGATTTTGGAAATACTCGACAGACGTAGCCCAACCAATCAGGCATCCTACAATATTTTTATCTAACAATTCTTCAGTGGTGAAACCTGAAAAGAAATCGGTGTGTTGTTCTGTATGGCTTGCGTCATAATCACGCCAAATGTCGAAATCAAAGCTTTCATCAGGAATGACCTCGATCACTAGCTCAATCAGCTTTTCTAAACGCTCAACGGTCGTTGCTTTGTTCATATCTGCTCCAAGTTTTAGGCGGTGTGCCAAAAGGGGTAGCGGTACATACTGGCGCACGTACCGCTGTTGGACTTACAAATCCAGTTGAATTAAGAACAGTGGTAAAGGTGCATCACTGTCTTGTGTAATGAGCATAGGCAAGAAGAAACTAAATCCCTCAAAAAACACGCCCATGTCGTAATCATCTTGAAAATAAAAGGGCTGTGAAGTGATACTGACATTCTCAATAGCACTAATTAGTGCCTCGATGTTGGTATGTTTTGCTGTATCGATCACATACACACGAAAACCGGCTTCTGTGGTGTTCGGTATCTGTTGTACTTGCTGTGGCAAGTAAAAGCCAAGTTCGTTGATGGCACTGACGAATTGCGGATTTTCAATTTTCATGGGTAGGTTTCCTTATTGAACTACTTTTGCGTTATTTAAATTTTGCAATGCGATATGCGTTAAACGTTGATTAATGATTTCGTCATACGGCGAAATGAAATCCTCTTGCCAGTTATGCATGAGATATTCGATCGGGTATGTTTCCAGATATTCTTCTAATGCTTCATTCGGCTTAGGAACGAAAGCTAATGGCTCTTTAATGTTGTAATTGCTGGCGATGTATTCCAGTGGATCACAATCACCTGGTACGTTGACCGTAGCAATAAACTCAAGATAAGCACCATCGGGGAAAAACTTATTGAAGCAATCAACCACAACAGATATTTCACGGACTTCATCATCATTTAAAGTGAACTCACGGACTTCTTTATCCAGTGCAACAATTGAGCTAGATAACAAATGGTCAAGGTCTTGTGGACGGATGTTTACACGATCAATAACATGGTTGATATGATCAATAATCTCGTCTTTGATTGGGTCTTCAAAAGCGTAGTTGCTCTCAAAAATAATATGATCGACATCTTCATAATTGAGTCCAAAAAACTCACGTACTGCTTCAGAACCGCGATAAACAACATTTGTTTTGAGTTCTTCATAAGTGAATGGCTCACCAGTATTCGCACGGAATGGCGCATAAAGGGGAACGCCGTCAAACAACATGAAGTTAAGTCTTCTAAAAGTAGCATCAGCTGTCGCCCAACCCATGACGCAACAATCAGCATCACTAAGTAAAAGCTGAGCAAAAGTCACATTTTCGGTTTTTGAATCCGTGCGCCATTTGTCCAGATCAAAACGTTCATGTGGTACTTGCTTAATAATATTTTTTAAATGATTTAGCTTATCTAGTTGATGCATTAGAGGACTCCAAGTTTTAAGCAATTGCTTTCGATAGAGTCATTTTATTTAAAAAATACTAATGAATAACTTTATTGGAATTAATTAACCGACCTAAAACACGTAAAGGATATTTAAAATATTTTAATCAATTAAAATCATCGTATACGTTTTAAGCCATGCTTAGACAGCGTATATACCGGTCTATTTTTCTAATGCAAAAAAAAGAGTACTTAAGTTCGGACTTAAATACTCTTAATGAGTTGGGGCATTATTCCCGATTGGCTAAGTTGAAAAATAGTGAATACATTGCATTCTTAAATAACCAAAAGGTGAGGGGATTATCCGCTTCATCTTTAGACTGGTGGCGAATGATATTCCAGTTGAAATACTTTTCTGAATAGCCCATGTGAGTGACATAAGCAAAATTACGAACGTCATTTTCTGAAACGTATTGGAATGCTTGTTTAAGCTCATTTTGGGTGTTTTGTTCGCCGTCATGGTCAAAAGCATCAGCTTCTAAGATAAGTTCGCGCATGCCGACCATAGCAAGGTATATGACTGCTTCAAAGTCATAGTTCATCATGCGTAGGAAGTGTTTTTTCAAAAAGGCTTCGTCAATGTGTTCAACTTCTTTGTAATTTTTAAGTGCGCTTAGACCATGCACACCAAAGATATATTTAAGTACACGAAATTGAGCGCATAACGGCAAGTTTTCACCCTCCACATGTGAGCAAAGGGCGGTGTAGCGGTTCATGTCGATGACTGAGCTTAGAGATTGTTTTAAAGCGCCTAATAGCATTGTTATATCCTTTTTCGGGTTTTGTTTATTGTATGGTGTACGGTTAAGCAAGAAATGTGTTAACTAAATGAGTTGTGTCATGGTGTTGAGATAACTTTTCGGCATCCATGTCGTTATGTTCTTCATAGATAGTTTTTAAGGTTTTGATGGTTTCATGCATCAAGGTTTCATGATGCTCAGTATTGAATTTGAACTTGTGGCACTCTTTAGCAAGGGATACACGAACTTTGAATTTTTCTAAAAATTCGATGGTTTTATTGGTGGTGTCGCTTTCACATCCAAAGTAACAAACATTATCAATATGCAATGTGGTTGTTTTCAGCATTAATGGATTTTTATCAAACACAAAATAAGCAAAAATGCAGTTTTCACGACTGTTGTAAGTAATGTAAGACTTCTCAACATTAATTGCGTCCACTGATTTAAACCAAACAACGCCATCGTCATAGGTTTCAGCATGGCTTGAGAAAAGCATATAAATTAAGGTGTCGATAATTTCTGCGGTGCTGTTGCCGATAATTAAATGATTCAGACTTGAATCACTTCCGTTTGTAAATTGGTATTGAGCGACCACTTTATTTGCAAATTGATGTGCTGTGTTATTCATTATTCATCTCCAAGTTTCGGACAATATTTTCCTAAGGTTTTATTTTAATCTGAGTCACTTCATTATAAATTTTTCTCAAAAAAAAAAGATTCTTTTTTCAAGAATCTTTTAATCAATTAAAAGCTATCGTATACAGATTAATCTAATTATCCGTAACTCGGTGAATCATCATCATTTGATTTATCCTGGTCATTTTCCTGTTCTTGCTCTTGTTCTTCCGTATTTTCAAGCTTCAGGACTAGATCGTATGGTTCAATGATATTGTCCATGACTTTTAAAAGGTAAGAGAGGTCTTGTTCCATCGGTTCTAGGTTTTCATAGTTTTCACCGACATAAAGCTCTTGATCTGTCAGTGAACGTTTAAACGCATAGTTCCAATCTGATACGGCGACCTTGCTATATACCATGGTGTAACCAGCATCATTCGCCAGCTGGTTCATCATCAGTTTAGCAGCGCGACCGTTACCCTCTTCAAAAGGGTGAGCTTCATTTAACTTGGCATAAAGCTGAGTGAACTCTTGCACAAACTGGTCTTTGTCCAAACCTTTCAGGTGGTCTTTTTCTTTAACCGCCTGTGAGAACTTATTCAGTTCATCAGGGATCAGGTTTTTATCTAGGAAATGACCGATTTCATAATTACCGTTCGGGTCGATCGCACGTTTAGAAATGTCGTCCAGACGCACTTCTCCAGCCCAATCGTAAATATGCTCAAAGATTTTTTCATGGATTTTAGAGAGGTGGTCGAGATCGTAATTGCCACGTAACGGCGAAATTTCCATTTTCGCTATTCGATGTTCCGTGATTTCTTTTTCCAGTGCCTTTTTATAGTCGCCTTGCGCTTGGCAACTGGTAGGTTGAGATAAGATGTCTTTCGCATCTAAATAAAACTCAAGTTTATCGTCCATATTGTTCTACTTATGAGTGATTGGGTTTGGTAATCCGCTGTAAGCTAGATTAGGTTGTATTCGCGATGATTAGGCTTTGTTTTTAAGTGCATTCCATTTCTTCATCAATGCAGCTTCTTCCTCGTCAAATGTTGTTTGACCAGTTGCTAAGCGCTCCATACGTGCGTTTGATGATGCTTCACATGCTTTAACAATGTGAGGGGAGAACTCTTGAGCTACATTGCCTTGAGCAGAACGGTATGCAGCACGTACACGGTCTTCGTATTTTACTTCTTCAGACATATCGGTTTCCTGTATCAACAATCTGTAAATTACAATAATTGTAACCCCAAACAAGGGGGCGATTCTTGCTAAATTGCGTATAAACAATCTTATTGGTATATACCGATTAACAAAATCAAATAAGATTAAAATTCCAAAAAAATCAAATATCGTATATTAAGTATATAATTTAAGTATATACAGGAAAGTCGTTAAACATGAACGTATTCAAAACACTAAAACTATCTGCAGTTGCAATAATCTCAGTGTCTATGTCGTGCGCTGTTTTAGCTAATAGTTCTTTAAATAACCTGAATACAAACAGCTTAAAATCTGCTGTTGCGCTTTCTCCTACTGCTGAAAACAAACGTAAAGTTGAGCGTTTACTTAACACTAAAACACCGTACCAGATTGAAACTGGTGCGGTACTTAAAAAAGTGAAGTATTCAAAACACTTTAATATGAACGTTCAGATGTCTAGCAAAACTGCAGATAAATACTCTTCTGATGAAACTGACTCTTTAAACCGCTTTGTGAATGAAAAGATTCATCCGTTTTATTGCTCTGTATTCGCCAATGCTCCAGTTAAACCAGATCTGTATGTAGACATCGTGGACAATCAGGGTAAATCATTCTTTGGAAGTGCTGAGCGTTATTCAGATACTTGCCAATAGTTTTAAGGGCTAAATATTACATAGATCTGTTAACGCCGTTTTAGGCAAAAAAAATAGACCGCTTAATTGCGGTCTATTTGTTTTTATACTGACACCTAAAACCTTATGGAAAGGTCTTAGGTAGCACCGCTGTATAGCCTACGATCTTGCGTATTTTGATCTGCATATCAAGATGCAACGGCTGTACTGTCAAACGATTGAAGTAAGACTTAATCTCGCGCATCCACGCATGGAAACGATCATCACAATGACGCATAAGCTTCTTAAGGTGATTGCGGTCAGCTTCTTGTAAGAAACTGAGTTCGCTGTCGATTGACCAAAGATTAATATCCTGATCATCTATACATAACAAGTACTGCGTATCAACGACCAATGAAGATACCAACTTGCCTTGGTCTTGCTTGTAGATCAGCTCAAAATCAACTTGTGCATCTAAAGCGCCGTTGATGTTTTCGATTTGAATGTCACGGCGTAAACGTACTGGTAGCTCCAGCAGTACAGTATTCTTATTTGACTGGTAATAATCAGCACGGACTTGGCTATCCCATGCAATATTTTCCAACATAAAATTTTGAAAAGAGGTGAGAGAATTTTCTTGTAGACCGACAACTTTTGTTTTAGATAAGATTTCAAAGTTCATATAATTTCTCCAAATGGTGAGCATTGAGCTCATACATTCATTATATTTCACTGTACATTTTTAAAACTTTTTTCAAAAAATATAGATTGTTTTAATGCTGTCCACTTTTACATTACATAGACAAGGGCAAAAAATCTAATTAAACTGACCTTGAATAAGAAATGCGTTCAAGTGTTTTGTGTTTTTTTATTCACCTTTCAATTTTAAAGAGCCAGGCGTTTTGCGTCTGGTTCTTTGCTTTCTGGTATATACCAAGCACATTTTGGTAATGTGCATTGACCAATCTCAATCATAAAGTTTCAGTTTTAAACCTTATTTATCGCTACGATTAAGCCAGTTGCTAGATGGGCTTTAAGATATGAATGCATCAAGTACAATAGCTTTAATGGCTGTATCTATTGGTTTTCCAGTGGTATTAAACTTTGACTTTGCTTTTACTTATTTAATTGGTTTTACCTTATTCGCCTGCACGATCGTTTTAATGTCTATGATTGTGTTTTTTGTTTATAACAGTGCTGTGACGGAAAAGATTAGCGTAATAATTAAAAGGATGTTCTTTTTTGCTGGTTATTGCGCTTGTGTATTAGGTGCGGTTTTCCTTACAAGATGTCTAGTTTAGTACGTTAATGTTTAATGCATATTTGCTAAATAAGTAATACCCAAACATACAGATCGCTAATGTAATTACCGTCACTTTACGCGTTGAGTTCACAACTTCAGCACTGTCTTTCTTGCTATTAAAAATACCAACTTTGATCAACTTAAACACTGAGTCTAAAAGGGTGATGGCAAACCACGTTCCTAAAAAGTAAATTGCCATGGTCAAATATTCCTGTTTGTGCAACACATACTTATATAAATAGACCAGTGTAGTGACCACAATTAATGAAAATGAAGCGCCATAGTGCAAGGTTTTGACGGCATTGCGATGTTGTTTTTCATTGTTGATGTTAATCGCTGCGTTGATAAAACAAAAAATTGCCAATTGTCCAATGATGACGACAATCCCCATTGCAAATAATTGGATGTTAAGACCATAAGCCTTTTTTACTAAAATTACGGCGCTTGCAAACGCAAGGAACATTAAATATATGAGATAAGGCATGATTTTCTTGGTATGAAGCGATGATATTGGATGATTCTAGGCTAAGGTTCAAAAAAAAAGAAGTATGCTGGTCGCAACATACTTCCGATCTGATCAGGCTTCTACGTTCTGATTGATATAGTTTTTGTAGGCTAACTTCACTTCACTTAAAAGGGCTTCTTTCAAAACACCTTTGTCTTTTATCGTTGGATTGTGCAAACCAAGTGACGCACGGCGCTGTTGAGTGGTGTTTTTATTGGCATCTGTTACCCAAACTGAGTCGATATAATCATCAACTAAAGCATGCAATTCGTTTGGTTTTACTGCATTGTCTAAATTGGAAAGTATAGCCTTATTGTTTACGATCGCTAAACTTTCATCATATTCTCGATAGCTTGTACGTAAAGTATTCTTAAAATGAAGCAATTGATCTTCAATTTTTAATTTACCGCCATCAAGCTCGATGTCGATTACAAATGTCGTGATTTTAGATGATAGACCTAAAACACCAACTGATTTAACACGAACAATAGTATCCATAACAACTCCAAGGTTTTGAGCAATGAGCTCAGGTAAAACGGTTAAACTTTTGTGAGATCTGCTTCAATATCTATCAGCAATTCTTTTACTGCTTTCATGTGTGGCAATAAAGTATAGGTGTTCATTTCGCTATTAAATGCACCAGCTTCAAGTTGTACACCAGCAATAAACGGCTCATTGATTAAGTTGTTGCCAATGAGATGACTTAAGCAAGCCTGTACCAGTTCGTTATTTTCTTCAGACTTAACCAGTAGGGGATACAAAACCACGAGTATTGGTAAATCACAAAACTCCATGTTGTTTGCATCAAGTAGCTGTTTAAGTGCATCCTTAATATCTTCGTTGAGAACCAACAGTTCTAAACCTTTTTTCATGTCTTTATAGGCGTTATCAATGGTCACTTCGGAAAAGTAAAACCAATCGCGCTGGTCATCGAGCATGAAGCTATCTAATGCAGCGATTTTCTGTAAGATCTGCAATTGTTCAGGGTTGAACGTGCGAATCGCTGTTCCATTGATTTTATGCTGTAACAACAGCTTTAACGCCGTTTGCGCTTGATCGTTTAACTGCTGTACTTCTTGATTGAAGAAGTTGCATAACTGATTCGACAGATCTACAAAGATAGAATTGTCATAGCAATCAGGTACCACGTTTTGAGTGGATAGCAACATAAAGCCATTTTCTGACAGCTCAGGATTCATATAGATACAAAGATTATGATCTTCGGTCAGCTCTGCAAAACCTTTTAAAGTGGTATATGCAATTTCATGATCAGGCAATTCAATACCAGCATGGATATTAATGTGGAAGCTTGGGCTTTGGTCGCCGTGGTCTTGATCTGCAGTACTGATCATAGATAACAGGGTTTCCAAAAGCGCCATATTCTTACGAATAGGCGCCATAGCTTCATTAATTAAGATAAAGCTACTATTCATTAAAGTGCCTCCAAGAATAGTGAACCCACAATATCAGTATTGAGTGGGTTAATTTCAATGAATTCGACCAGCTCCAGCGCTTTATCAAGTGTGAGTTCCTTAACGCGGAAATCAAAAAGCGTATCCTCGCCAACGCCATCAATCACACCATATGAAGACATCAACTCTTCCAATTCAGGGATATTTTGATAATTTTCTTCAGCCAAGTTTTCCAAGGTCAAAAGGGCATTATCTACATGTGATTTGAACATGTGGGCAAGGAAGAAAGCCAAACGGTTCTCATGAGGTGCACGAATGAAGAAATACTCACTATGCTCGTCATCGTTAGAATCCTGGCGTGACGCTTTAACCAAAAACAAAGGTAAATTGTCAGTACCGCCGTGAACTTCGTTAAAATCGATCGGGCAAAAATTAGGGTTTAAATTCATGAGCTTTCTCCAAATTTTAAGCTATTTGCTTGATTAGGTTTCATTATATTAAGAATATGAACGGATAAAGTTTTTTTAAAAAATACTTATTTAAGCATCAAGAAAGAATTAATAATGACGAGCGCCATTGCAGCGCTAAAAATAAAAAACCTTTTTTAATCAATTAAAAAAACATCGTTTACGTTTTTAAGCGCAACTTTAAGAGATTTCTCTCTTAAAGGCTTGGTTTATTCAAAAGTGTTGGTGTATAAGTCGGTTTTAATGAGGTTTAATACATACTGGCATTCAGTCAGTAGATTTGCATATTCATCATCAAAGCATTGTTCTTCTTCAAGCATGATTTCTATATTTAAAGGTTCAACCACTGTGTAAGGCTCTTTAACGCCAGTTTCTTTATAATTTGAAATAATGACCTGAATTGCTCCAGATGCAAAGTCACCCTCAAGCGTGTGGCTATAGTAGAAACGGTTTCTAATATCGCTGTGATTACTGTCGATTAGTTCTAAAGCTGTACCAAACTTGTAGGTAGTCAGTAATTCTATAACGTCTTGGGCGAACACTGTGTTTAATGAGTCGTCAGTTTTTAAATTGAACGCAATGTCTTTAAACCTTTTTAAGATTTCTTGCTCTTTAGACTCGTTAAAGTCTTTGAAATATTCGTCAAACTTATGCTCACCATGACTCGACAAAAGTTTATGGTGGTAGTTGTATTCGTCTACCACGGTCAACAGGTCAAGTTTTTGCAATAACTCAAACTCGTCTTTTGTAATTTCTTTAAAACCCAAAACGTAAAAAGAATCACCGCTGATTTCCCAAGAGTCATAGCGAGTTTTAAAATCATGTTCTTCTAATAAGGTTTTAATGTCTTCAAGTTCTTCACTCTCATAGCTTGAATACTTAAACAGGGTGTAATTAACAAATGCCATCAAAGCTGGCACTTCTGAAATTTTCTTAGAGACATATAAGCCGATATTAAAATCACAAATACGGATACCAATTGGTAGTGCTGATGTTTCGTTAATCGCAAGATTCATCATGAGATACTTGTACATATTAATTTACCTAACAGGTTGAATGTATTTTTAGTTTAATGGATTTAAAGTGGGAATAATTTTTGCTTAAAAATTAGAATAGCCATGGAATAAGTTGAATATTTTAATCAATTAAATTCACCGTATGCGGTTGTAAACAAAACGCACTGATGTATATTTGATATAACCAACTTTTCGAGTTTAGTTATGGAAATTGAAAACCTAAGAAAAGACCAGTTAGAATGCCTAATTAAAAAGGCACAAAACCAAATTGTTGTAGTAGAGAATACGAACCTTGATGATGGTTATCTCAAAATGTTTGAGATCGCAAAAGAATTAGGCTTAACTATTCTTGAATTAAATGAGCACGGCGAAAATCGTAAATTAAATAAAAAGCCAGTGGTTAAAGCAGATCCTAAATATCGCAACCCGAATAACCACAAAGAAGTGTGGGCCGGTCGTGGTAAACGTCCATCCTGGTTAAATCGTGAGATTGAATCTGGTAAAACTTTAGAAAGTTTTCTTATCGTATAAATATGAAAAGGGCTTAATTGATTTAAGCCCTTTTTTTAAATGCCATTGTCAGTGTTGTTTAGAGCAGCTGCGCGACTACTTAACAGAGTTCAGCTTTGATGTGTTCTAAGACATCATCTTCAACACCCTCATTTGAAAATGCTTCAATGAATTCATTCAGGTTTTCATTGCTTAATGGCAAACTACCGTATTGATCTACTGCAATCTTTTGTGAGTTATGCACCAGATATTCAATACTGCAGTCAACAGAACAAAAGGTTTCTTGAATTACATCATTCACCTGATGGCCAGACTTTTTATCGTTAGTATCAATATCACTATTACAGTGATGGCAAGTAAATAATCCCATTACGCAACTCCTTTCTCAATTAAGCTAATTACACCGTGTTCTAATTGGGCATCAAACCAGTGCCAGATAATAAAGCGGTCTGTACCCTTGCCCCATAGATGAAAGTCTTCTTCGATTTCATCATCATTGTTTATCGGGGTGTTGCCAAACTCTTCCCATAAGGTTTTATGGGTTTTGCCTTGCAAGCTTAATACTCCATTTTCAGAATTTGCTTCAAACCAATCTAGGATCTGATAGCGATATGCACCTTTATTCCAGATATGGAATTCGCATGGTAGGGAATTAGATTCATCAAATTGAATCTGCTGTAATTCACTCCATAACTGGTCTATTGATTTAGCCATGTTTTATAACTCCTTGCTTAATAATTCAATTTTAATAAATAAAAGTGCTCAAAAACTTTTCTTAAAAAATATATAAAATCCGCTAATAATTTCTTTTGGAAAAAAATGCTATTTAAGCATATCTATTGTTATTATCGAGTGAGCTTATTAAGAGGTTTAAGCATGAATCTAGATAAAAACGAAAAAGAAATTCTTGTTTGACCAACCCAAAAAAAAGAGCCTTAGGGCTCTTTCTATTTTTAGGTGGCTTTTTCTTTAGGCACACCGCCAACAATCTGAAATGGTATCCAATGGTTAACCCATTTTTCTTTGGTACCACGTTTGCCCAACCAGTAAAAGTTCCAGTGAGGAATCCGTGGATGTGGTTTTTTGGTACCTTTGTAGTTGCCAGACTTTAGATCTTCATCGCGCTTTAGGATCGCTTCATTGATCTTTTTATTTGTTTCGGTACCAACAATAGTCGGCTTGTACTTATTAGCCTCAAATAAACGCAATTCACGCTTAATCAGCTCTAATTTAGGCTTGGCTTGTGTTGTTTCTGGTGTTAATGGTCTGAGATCTGGTTCTTTTTGGCTGAACCATAGAATCAAATTGATTAGCTTCTTCTGCAGTTCCATGAACGTGTTAATTTCTTGTTCATCTGGCAAGTTCTTTTCATCAAAAAACGTATCAATGAAATCGGTCATGCAGTCCTCAACAGTTGATTCAAAATCATCATCATCAGGGAAGTGCATGGTAATGGTTTTTGCTAAGCCAGTATCGGTATATACCGTGGTAAATAGCACCTTGCGATCGTTTAACGTGTTTTTCGCAAAAATAACACCGACCACTTGTTCATTTTGCACATAGAGGTTGGCGTTATCTGTTTGAACGTAGATCGCAATATCAGGTAGGTTTAATAGGAATCCGGGGATACTGCGGTTATATTCGGTCTTCACAAGCATTTGAATGACTTGATCTTCAAACCGATAAATATTTTTGGTTAGGCTCCATGAGCCAAGGGTAATGATTTCACCAATGTTGCAAGGTAGCTGATTGATAAATGAGAGTGGGATTTCTTGGCCAGTGGCTTGAACACCCATAATGGTACTGGTGCGTTTCATTCGTTCACGCCAGATAGGATCTCGACAATCTAGTGCAGCATATGTCCATTCATCACCACTGATTAGGCATTCGTGCGGATCTTTACTGTTTTGTCGTGCGATCGCATAAGCTTCTACACGTTTCATTAAGCCATTGAGGTTAAACTTCACATGCTCTAATCGCGCTGTGATGACTTTAAGCGGTATTCCTATCTTTGGATCTAAATCTTTATTTCTCATGTTGAGTAACCAGGATCTACATCAGATCAATATCTGAAAAAATTCGTTTAAAAAAGGACTTTAAAAGTCCTTTCGATTAGGCGTGAGCACTATTATTACAAGGCGGTGTAAACAAAGTGCCATCTAAGCGGATCATTCCAAAGCCGTAGCTTTTATCACGACCAATACCATTGAGCCATGCTGTTTTAAATAGCTCTAAATCCCCAACAGTCGCACTAAATGAAATATCTCTGGTCTGGACTGGAATATTCAAAATGCTGAGCTGTGGTCCACATTGTTGCTCAATTATAGTGACATCCAATAGACCTTTGCTACTAAGAGCGTTTTTGGTGAATTCGGCTGCTTCATCTGCAGTTAGATTTTTACGCTTCTTACCTGAATTGCCTTTGGGTTTTTCGCCGTGGACCGAAATGTATTCTTCAATTTCTTGACGGTTAAAGCTACACTCTCGGTTAAGAGGAACCATGATTTTTCCAGTGATTTGCTGACCGTGCGAAATTTCAATGTATTCTTTGGCCATTGGGATTTTGACGTCCGATACGCACGTTCTTAAATAGATGTGCTTGCCATCAGTAAAAAATATGACTTTTGCGGAACAGAATGTCTCGACCTTATTTCGTTTAAACATTTCTCTAAAAATGTACTTGAACAAGTTCTTTTCATTTTCAGGGTGTGTAAGGGCAAAACAATTGGCTGTTAGTTTTATGTTATTCAGACTCATTTCGATATCCAGTTTTCTATAAACAGCATTATTAAGAACCATTACTTTAAATAAAGCCCTATTGACAATAAGGGTATTATTCAGCATTTATAAACGCTAAAAGTAACTTCTATGTGCATTAAACAAAAGTGGCTTATAATATACTTAAAACCCTCAAAAAGCGTAATACTCGTATTATGAAAATCAACCACAATTCATTAAACCCACACTTTCATGATACTTATTTTTGTGTTGGAAACTTTTTTTTTAAAAAATATATGCTTTGCTGATTATTTTAAACTATTGACTGTATTTTAAGCTGTGCGTAAACTTTAAGCGTTGTTTTGTACAATCCACACCTAGTTTGATCCTGTTTGGACGACTGAAAAATGAACATAAAGAATAGAACTACGTTGCAGTTTTATGAAGAACTGCAGTTGGTGTATGACCGTTTCAATGAAAGGCTATTCAAAAATGAATTACCAGATTGTTTGATTACGCTTCAACGTATCAACAAAAATACCGGTTATTGGTCTGAGAATAGATTTGCTTCGACAGAAGATGATACGGCGTATACGCACGAACTGGCCCTTAACCCTGATTACTTTGGCACCCAACCATTGCTTAACATTTTTAAATGCTATGCACATGAGATGTGTCATATGAAACAAAGCATTTGTGGTGAGCCATCTAAACGCTCATATCACAATGCTGAGTTTGCGACATTTATGCTTGAGATCGGTTTGATTATGACTGATGACGGCACAAAAGAAGGTCGCACGACAGGCGAGAAGATGACCGAAATCGTTGTACCTGATGGCTTGTTTATTCAAGTGTGCAATGAGCTTGTCGATGAAGGGCGTATCATCAAATGGTATGACAAGTACGCACCCAAAACGATTTCCAGTCTTGAAATGATTCAAGAGCAAGTGCAGTTGTTGGAGTCCATTCCGACTGCTTCTCCAAAGCTATTTCATATTGCCTTACTTGGCAATGAAATCAATTCAGCTTTGAAATCACCTAAAAAAGAGAAGCCAGTTGAGGAACCGACTCCCACTACAATGAATCCCTTTGATGTAGCGATCGGACTAATCGACATATCAAATACCGCTGCAAACCTTGGCGGTTATTATCCAACGGCTTTTGATGAAGATCCGCTAGATGATGACGACCAACCAATACCAGAACCTAAGGTTGTTAAACTTTATAAGGGTGAACAACCAAACGGCGATGATAACGAGTTTTTTGTACTCAAAGAAACTATGATCGGTGAAACACTCTATCAAGAGCTTGGTTCAGCCAATTTTGAAGAGCCTGAGCCTAAGAAACAGACTAGGGCATCTTTTGCGTGTCCTGAGTGTGGCCGTGGTGCAACGTGTAGTCCTACTTTTAGATTGTCGTGTACTGAATGTGAAGTTGAACTGGTACCGTCAAAATCCATTGATAAAAGCCAGGTGAAGAAAAACAAAAAGGCTGCTAAAGCTGACCAAGGGGATGCAGAATGAAAACGATTGAAGAGCTTGGAATTCTGTTTTCTTCACACAAATACCGTTTTTATAACGAAAAAGACCTACAACTCGCGATTGAGCAAATGTTTATTGCCAATGAGATTCCGTATGAACGTGAGGTTCGTCTATCAAATAAAGACATCATTGATTTTACTGTTGAGCTTGATGTCGGCAAGGTGGGTGTTGAATTAAAAATAGATGGTGCACGTAACGCATTATTGCGTCAGATCAATCGTTATTTAAGCCATGACAGCATAAAAGCGCTCTATGTGGTTGGTACACCGTATTGGGTGAATAACATTCCAATCCAACTGAACAATAAATTTATTTACCGCCATCGTATTTTAGTGGGGGTCTTCTAATGTATAAATCTTACGGCACCATTTCTCGTCAAGAAAAAAACTGGCACATTGAATGTGAACCACATGTTAAAACACGACTTAAGCGTGTATTCCCAAAAGTCAGCCAACATGCATCAAAATTTATTGAGTTAAGCGATACGCCGTCTAATTGTCACGACCTACTTTGGTTTATTGAACGTTATCCAATGCGTGTTGATGATCTTAAATACATGAAAGCGCAATCTAAGGCTTATGTGTCGCTAAAAGAAGATATTTTGGATGTGATGGACTATAAACGTCCGATCAAAACATTTGATCTTGCTGTGCCTCCATATGAGTATCAAAGAGCAGCTGCAGATCTACTACTTAATGTTAAAGGTTTGCTCTTGGGGGATGATTTGGGCCTTGGCAAAACAGCGAGTGGAATATGTCCGATGATTCTACCTGAATCGCTCCCGGCGCTTTTTGTGACAATGACACATCTTCCAATGCAAATTAAGAATGAAATTGAACGCTTTGCTCCGCACCTAAAATGTCACATCCTAAAGAAAGCATCGCCTTATCCATTGCACAAAGAGGGTGAAGCAGCACCCGATGTCATTATCACCAGTTATTCAAAGTTGAACGGTTGGGCTGAATATCTTGCCGGAAAGATTAAGTACGTAGTGTTTGACGAGATCCAAGAGTTACGGACTGGCTATACATCGCAAAAGTATTCCGCTGCTAAACTCATTAGTGACCAAGCTGAATTACGCCTCGGTCTATCAGCTACACCGATTTATAACTACGGTGATGAATTCTACAACATCATTGAAATATTGCGTCCAGATAGCTTAGGTACCGCTACTGAATTCGCTCGTGAGTGGTGTTCACAAGAAAAACGTATTAATGATCCTAAAGCGTTTGGGATGTTTTTACGTGATGAAGGTCTAATGTTGCGCCGTACTCGAGCAGATGTAAATCGAGAGTTACCGCCAGTACAAATCATCCCTCAATATGTCGAAAGCGATCCTAAAGTACTGGATCAAATTAAGGGCAAGGCAATGGAACTGGCAAAAGTAATTTTAAGCTCTACTCAGGAATTCCAAGGGCAAAAGCTTCGTGCGACAGAAGAATTCAATATTATGATGCGCCAAGCAACAGGTATCGCCAAAGCGCCGTATGTCGCTGAGTTCGTGCGTATGCTTGTTGAGTCTGGTGAATCAGTCATGCTTTATGGTTGGCATCGAGATGTGTACAACATTTGGCTAGAACGCTTGGCTGAATTCAATCCTGTTATGTATACAGGTACGGAAGGACCTGCAGCTAAGGAACGATCTAAACAAGCATTCTTGAATGATGAAAGTAAAGTCTTCATTAGTTCATTACGTTCATCTGCCGGGCTTGATGGCTTGCAGTACCACTCAAAATGCAAAACATTTGTGTTTGGTGAGTTGGATTGGTCGCCTGGTGTTCATGATCAATGTATTGGTCGCTTAGACCGTGACGGTCAAATCAAACAGATCTCGGCATATTACTTGTTGGCTGATTCGGGTTCAGATCCAATTATTTCTGATGTCTTAGGCATCAAAAAAGGCCAGTTGGAAGGAGTTAAAAACCCGAATGGCGAATTATTTGAACATTTAATTACGGACGGTGGCGGTATCAAGCGCTTAGCCGAACACATACTGAATAAGAAGGTAGCTTAAGAGAAACTTTATGACTGAACTTTACCTAGCTTGTTTTAGAGATTCTGCTACAAAACTTCGGTATGACCAGGCCCTTTCGTTAAAAGATCGCTATATTCTTCTTCCTTTTGATATAGCCGATGCACATAAACTACCATGGTGCTATTTATGAATATTGAAATGCTTTTGTGTATGTCCAACTTAAATTGACCAACAAATTAGGTTCTTTATCCAAAGCGAATAGATCTGAATAAACATTAAAGTTTTTACCCAAAAATGCATTGTGTAAGAAGTGAATAAGGTCTAGATCCACGTAGTTAACCGTAGACACAATCTTTAAGTATTCAGACAAAGCTTTAAACATCGGTGTTAGCTCTGCGATGGCACGGCTATACCGCTGTTCTGATTTATGCTCTCTATATTTTTCAAAGCCATTTTTCAAAATCCTTTTGAGCTCTGCATCATCAAATGGAATATTTGAATAAAACTCACCAGTACTAAGATCTCCAAAATTAGACATAAAGTTATCAATCACGGGTAATTTACGTTCTAGAGATAAGCGCTGCGTTGATCTGATTAATTTAATGAATGAATAGAAAAACGGTAAGAAGCGTCTGTAGTAATCATAAATGACCTCTGCAAGCTTACGATCGCGAACATCAGCATTGATGGGTACACATTTAGGATATTGCGTAACAAAATTGGGTTTCTGCAGATAAATGGTTAGGTCCTTAAACACCTCAGCACCATTTAGGCGATTAGATTTAAGAAATGACCAATCTACCAAGTCATAATCTACTGCACGAATCTCTCTTAGATTTAATTCATCAAACTTAAAGTTGAGTAGGCGTAGGTAATCTACAAAATTAGCCAAGTACCATGGCTGAGTTTTATCGATGTTGTATTCAGGATGACTATCAATGTCCAAGTGATTTAATAAATTGGTCCACGACTGGTCAATTCCAGCCAAATTAACTTGTTTGTCTATTCGATCAGGGGTAAGCATAGTAATCCCAATTGTATATACTAATTCGTAAGAAATTAGATACATTGTATCAATAATTCCTAGAATAAATATTCTTTTAAATTTTTTATCAATTCTAATTCGCCACACAACAAAAATGCTTATTTACTGAGCTAAAAACTTATATCCAATTAATTAAAACCCTATATAATTATTTTAATACTCTAATTCGAGTGAGTTGTTATGATTAGTGATCCAATCGAAATCGCAAAATTAAAACAAAGCATCTTAGATTTAAGAAACAATATTTTTCCTCCACAAAACCTTTTAACGGTTGATGGATTACCAATTTATTATGGTGAGAAAAAGTTTGTTGATGAATATCTTGCACAATGGATGGACTTTTATCAAAAAGCATTAGAACTTTCTAATCCTTTTGGTGATCCTATTGATTTGTCCGAAATAAATGAAATTCATTTGCCTGTGCATTTTAATTTGCCCGTGTTTGCTCGTAATGTCACTCGCATGATTTTAAATAAAACACTGGCCAAGGAATCTATTACTTTTCGTTCAAGTGCAGATCTGTTTGAGAAGTGCGGATACTTCAATCGTGAATATACGGATTTAATTTATGAGTACTTTGATCGTGATGAAGATAACGTATTGGTCGGGCATCGACCGTATAACGATATTCGTGCGTACTTGTTTTATGCCGGCGATGAAGAGCGTCATCGCACGAGATTTTATAACTCTGGCCTGGTGCTCGGTTATCCCGAAGGTTGGAATAGCATTGAGATCTTAGATAATCGTAACAACACCCGAAAACAGCGTAGTGATGCTTATACAAACCCTTTAGCGAAAAATAACACATGGTTCATCTACAAGAAGCTGTAATTAGCCAAAGCGCCGTGCGAGATCGCAATAGAGCCTTGGATCTATTGAAGTGGATTGCGATTGTGACCATGGTTATTGACCACGCATCAATATTATTTCCTCAATATAATCTGTTGTTGAGGACGATTGGCCGTTGGGCTTTTCCTATTTTTTGTATCATGCTTGCATTCAATTTGAACCAAGCTATTTCTAAAAAGAAAACCCATACATTAAAAAACTATTTTAAAAATTTGGCGTTGTTTTGTGTGCTATCAGAAGTACCGTATCAACTATTCAACCAAGAGCCATTTACAACTCTGAACGTCATGCCTACGTTGCTTTTAGGATTTTTGCTTGTTGTATTAGGGGAATCTAAACATAAATATGCAACGCTGCAGTTTGTCTCTCTGTTAGTCGTGATCACATTGCTATCTAATTTTATTATGTATAGCGTGTGGGGCGTTTTATTAATTGTATTCCTGTATTTATTCTTTAAAACAACCAACGTTCATTCTAAGAAATACTTTTTAATGATCAGCGTCTTGCTCACTTCATTGGCCAACATTTTCAACTGGTTGATTGGTGGCTACTATACGGATATGACTACATATTCTTTGGCATTCTCATTTGCTGTCAGTAGCGCCATTGCAACGTGTATTGGTGCACAATTCCTACTGAAAGGACAGCACATGAATTTACCTTTTGAATTACCGCCAGTGGGGAAGTGGGCGTACTGGTTCTATCCAGTACATCTCGTCATCATTTGGATTCTTTTTAAATTTGCATAATAAATTTAGGCATAAAAAAAGCACCAAAGTATTTATGACTAAGGTGCTTTTTTATTGCTTAATCAGCGTTATTCGCTAGATCCAGCATCTAAACCGAATGAGCTAATTTCTTGCTGTCTTTCTTGCTCAGCTGCTTGTTCTGGTGATGCTTGTGGAGTAGGTGCACCAGATTGGTTATTTTGTTGATCATATTGATTCAGCAATTGCTTTAATGCTTCAGGATCTTGAGCAATTTGATTCGCAATTTCTAATGTTGGGTCCTGTTGTTTTTTACCAGCAGCATAACCAAAAATAGCCAAACCAATGAAAGCAGCAAAGAAAGTGGCAAGTACGATCAGTACAAATTTACCAATAATGCTACCTTTGAAGCGTTCAAACCAAGTTTCATCTTCATAGTGGTAAGGTTGGTTAATGTTTTGGCAACCATAGCTAAATGCATCCATCCACGCATTACGAACCAATTGTTTAATTTGTTCTGTTTGCGGTAAATGACCTTTTTTAGCCACGTTTACTTTGATTTTTGGCTCTGCTAATACAAAACGTTTTTCTTCACCATTACCTAGTGTATTAACGAGCTCTACGGTACCAGAACAAGTGAAATAACGACCAACATCATTGTTTTCTAAAGTATCAAAACCACTGATTTGTATTGTTAACTCTTTAAGATCGGCATTCGGGATTTTTATATTTTTAGGTTGACGATTCAAATCTTCAGAATCCGTATCAACTGAGATTGTTAAAAGGTCATTGTTACTAAAAATTGAAACAAGAGGGTCGTGAGATAGAATGTCTTTTTGCTTCTTAATTAAACTCACAATGTATCACCAGTTAAAATAGAAATTAAAAGTATTATATTTTAAAAAAGGGTTTTAGTGATAGTTTATTTTATGTTTAACGTAAAAAAGCCACTTTTAAGAAAGTGGCTTTTAGGTTTAAGGGAGGTAGTTATTATTTATAAAATATTCCTTTTTAATTCTCTTAATCTCCATGCCTTTGTCTAAAAGCAATTTAAACTCATTAAAATCATCACGCATAAGCTTATGAACCTTTAATGATTTTTGACTCTTAGCTTTGATAGCACTGTTGTATTGTACTGCAGCAACCAGATCGTAATGCTTATTTAGATCCAAACCATAAAGTGATGTTAATTTTTCAGAAATATAATCAAATATAACGGTCAAACAGATGACCTTATTGTTAGTGTTAGTCAGTATCTCTTCTGGAAATTCATTATTTCCCGAAGCTGCACTGGCTAAACGTGCCCATTCTGTCATGGGTAGGGAACCATCTTCACCAATCACGTTGATTAAGTTGTTTAAAAAGATAAAGCGGTGATTAAAAAACTTCACTTTGCTTTTTTGCAAAATTCTAAATGTATAAACGTTTGCCCAATACACAACATAGTTTTTAATCTTTAGACCATTGATTGAGTCTTGCGTTAATAAATCTTCATTGGTGATGCCATGATATTGAGTTGCTTCTTCAGTGACTTGTTTTTTTGGCTTCCAGTAGCTCTCTTCAGCATTATAAAGATACTGAGCCTGTTCTATTGATGATGTGCGGCACTTTTTAATACGCGTCAAAATAGACGACTTAATAATGTCAGGCACATCAACTGGATTCTTGACTTTGGCGGTAAATTCCAGTGTGAGGAAACATAATGGTGCTGGCATAGCTTGGCCTTTCTAATATCCCTTAATTTATAACTTAAAACGTTCTATTTTCTGAATTGATATTCGCGAAATAAGGAACTAATTGCTTTTCTCGGTCATGAATGTATGCAGTTGATGACATATCCAATACCGCACCTGGTACATAAGTTAGGTTTAGATTGATATTTTCACCGTTACCATCGATCAAGACGCCATTAAACCGCGCTTTGTCTGGATCTCCTTTTACAAATAGCTGTTGGCCAACATAACCGGACAAGCTATTGATATAGAGGTTTTTCATTTTTTCCGAAGATTGCAAAGCATTTATATAGAGAAGATCCATAATTTTTTCTTCTCCATTTTGATTTCTAATTTTTACTGTTTTTGGACCAACAACATCCACAATTGTAGCAATCCATAAGTCATGATGTTCAACTTCCCAACCATTGTAGCGACTTTCAATCCAATCGGGGCTTAAGAGTCTTGGCTTAAAGGGGTAGGAGTAGATTTTGAATATTAAGATCGAAACCACAATTATGATTGGCAAGCCAAAACATATTTTTATTTTATGTTTCTTAAAAGCACTGTTAAACATAACCGTATATACCAAAAAATTTAAAATCATTTTAACTTAAAATAATAAGTTTGTATTGGTTAAAACCATTGATATATCAATTATTCATCACTGTTATAGGTATAACCATCATCACTACTGCGATCTTTACCTACTAATAATTCTTCAATACGCTTAGCTTCAGCTATTGTTCTGAGTGCATTTTCCTTTTTTTCTTGTCGTTCTGTATTTTCACGAATCGCTTCAAGAATCTCAGGAGATAAGGCCTTTTCAGGTTGTTGTTCTTGGGCTTCAGGCTCGGAAGCACTTGCTTCTTCAGCCTTTATAGGTTGGTCTTTTTTCTTAGGATCTACCAAGTCATAAAACACAAGTTCTTTTGATTCACTCGTTGCGGATTCGTCTAAAAACTTCTTTTCTTGACCTTTTAATGGATCTTGTTCATTTGGAGTATTAGAGTTATTACAGGCACTTAAAAGGGTGGAAATTAAAATAACCGTTGCGAAGTTAAAAAGGGTTTTAGACACGTTGAAAATCCTTTAATATAATAACGTATTCTACATAATAAAAGTCCGTAGGTAAAAGTATGTCTTCAGATAAAAATAGTTCTGATAGAGCTACACAAAAGGTAAATATTACCAATGAGGTTTTAGATGAAGCTGCCATTAAACAGGCAATTGAAGCTAATCAACCCCGTAAATCAGGTATTTTAAAGCGAGTCTTTTTTGATTTCGGGCGTAAAAGCCACTGGAGTTCAGCTAGAAAAGGGTTTTTACCGCATTTATCTAATATTAGATCAATGCTGTCGCCAACATGCCCCGAATGCGGTAAATCGATTTTAATGCATGACAACAGGATTCCACGTTCTTATAAAGGCAACGTGAATTGGGTATGTGCACACCCTTTATGTGAATATGAAATTGTCGCACCTAACAATTTTAAACAACTGAAAAAACTCATTGCTAATACTCACTACCCAAGAGGGCAAGAACGTTTAGCTTCAATGAGTAATGATGAAATAGACAAGCTTATTAAAAACCATCAGTTTTCTTCTTATTTGTATTTAGCATTATCTATGTTTACAGGCTTGTACGTAGTTTATATGTTCTTTAAAGCGCTATATCCAATGCTTGTTGTACCAGGTGTATTATTGGTGTTTTATCTATACATGGTTAGCATCAATTCAGCTTATCGTGCATGGCAAGTCCGTACTGGTCTTTTATTCTTACCGAATTCGCCATTCTTGGCATGGTTCCGCTATGCGCCAAAAAAATATAGCTTATCGTGGTATGACGGCAAAAACCCATTGCCAGTTGAAACACTGAATAAGTTAGCTGACCGTAAACAGCACCTAATCGACAATTTCAACAACAACGATAAAGGTGCTGATTAATATGCTGTTAAAACCAACGCTATTTGCGACTCTATTAGGATCAAGCGTTGCTTATGCTCAATTGCCTCAAAGTTCTGAGGCTCTAGGTTCATATGCAAACCATGTCAATTCTAATGGATCAAGTACACCATATCGACCATTTCAGGTCATGACCAACACTCAGCAAGAAACGGCGCCAGCAAAGCAAAGAGGCTTTACGAGTCGTTACTTGGGCGTGAAGTACACACCGAAAAAAACTGAAGAAACTTCGACTAGCACTGAGCGCACGGCAGTTGCACAAAATGGACCACAACCTAGTGGCCAGCAAGCACCAGCACCACAACAACAACCCGTTCGCCAGAATATCCGTCCTGTTACTTATACCTATCCAACTACGCAATACAATCAAGCGAGTGCATCTTACGATCAAACCGTACCGGGTAGAGTCGCTACTTTGAGTTGTGTTATTCATGCTGCGCGGTCAGAAGGTGTTCCGCTGTATGTTTTATTGGGTATACATAGCAAAGAGCGTGGTACCAATGGACAAACAGTGCAAAACAAAAACCTTTCATTGGATATGGGGCAATTCCAAATCAATACCATACACTTTAAACGTGGCGGTATGTTTGAAAATTATAACAGCCATTATGTGCGTACTGATGGATGTCTGAATGCGCGACTTGCAGCCAAGATCTTGCGAAATCGATTAACCACAAAACCGTCAACCGATTTTTGGGTTAGAGCAGCTGCTTACCACTCATGGACGCCATCTTTTAATGCGATATATCGCAATGGCACGGCGAAACAACCTGGTTTAGTTGCGTATGCACTTCAATGGAAAAAATGGCTTGAGAGAAAGGGGATAAATCCTAACTAATCAGCTGAATATATTTTTTAAGAAAAAAATTGCAGTTACGTAATGCGATATAATTTACCTATTCTTTACCCACTAAGGATTCAAAATGAACCTTAATACAACTTTAAAAAGTTTAGCTTTAACCTTATCCATGTCTGTTGTTGCTACTGCAGCTCAAGCCGATTTTGTTGGCAAAGTTGTACGTATTTCTGACGGCGACACTATCACCGTTTTAAACAACAACAATGAGCAGATCCGTGTTCGCTTCAACCAGATTGATGCACCAGAAAAAAGTCAAGCTTTTGGTCAGAAATCGCGTCAGAACATCAGTTTCTTGCATGAAACGATTGTGTATGTGCAAGAAAATAGTAAGGACCGCTACGGTCGTACTCTTGGTACCATTTTTCAGATGCGTACAAACCAAGTGCCCAACTTAAACATCGTGAATAGTGTTAACTATAAGCAAGTTAAAGATGGCTATGCATGGGCTTATCGTGAATATCTCAAAGATAAAATTATTTTGAGTGCTGAAAGCAACGCACGTTCTCAACGCCTTGGTTTATGGGCTGATCCAAACCCTGTTTATCCAAGCCAGTACCGTCACAATAAGTAATATTGATGAACGGTGAATTAAATACCGCTAAAGCCGTAGCGGTATTAAATAAATATCTACTGCAACAACAATGTGGTAATCGTATGGAACTGCAGTTTTTCAGTGAAGAACTGCAAGCTCAGATTGAAGCTCTCAGCTTGGCTTCTGTACGAAATGAGTTGGTTACTCAGTTGGCAAATTTGGGAAAATGTCTTTGTGATGAAAAGTTGGTGAATTGTTCAGCCAACGCAAATTACTCAGAAGTGGCAATAGATTTCCTTGAAATGCACTTAGAGTCGCTGGAAGGGCGACAGTTCAAAGAAGGTTTTATATGACATCTATTGTCATATCCACGGAATCCAATTAATCACCAGATCAGAACGAACCACTAAGCAATTAGTGGTTTTTTTCCTAAGGGAACTAGATCAATTGTAGATTTTTAAAAGGTAATGTTATGCCGAACAAAGATGATGAACATGCAACTAAATAAAGCTTTCTACCTTTACCTTACTTTTGTAGCGATTCTTTGGGCTATTATCTGGTGGTGTTTACTGATTAATATGCACCAGTACTTTAGTGCGGTTTTTTATGTTTTAACGGGGTACTATTTTATTAATAAAATTTTGATGAAAATTAGTCCTTATATGGTTGAAATTAGTTCTTCATCTAAATATTCATCACCGCCATACAATTCAACCAAGGTTGGAATATAAGCGCCATATTCCAACTTATTATTCTCTTGCTTGGTTGGAAATGCAGTTAAACCCTCATAACCTTCGGTTGATTTTAATGAAGATGAAGGAGTCTTTAAAGTTGAAATAGATCGAGCCACTTTGTTATATAACATTTTTGCTCGAAGCACCTCAAAGGTATATCCTCGTCCCATTCGATTTGCGACCCTTGTAATACCATTATGCCCCTCAGTATAAGCATTGGTAATTCTTATTGGCGCATCCCAATAGGTGAATATATCCTCAAAGTGATTATTCACAGTTTTAGCAACGTCACGGAAAGACTTTAAATATTTGGGAATACTGCTTTCCCATTCATGAAACCTTTGTATGGCATCGTCTTTGGTTGTTGCTTCATAAATATTATAAAACTGCTCTTTGAGGTCATAAGCTTCCTTAAACTCAGGATGCCATTTTTCTAAATTTCCTAAAATTCTTTGTTGATCTTCGGTCAATGAATTTGGTCGTCTAAGCAGTATCCACCGTAAATGTTTTTTCATATTCAGTCGGGCATCACGATCCAAACTATTTTGTAAAGCTTTACGTTCAGTGTCTAAAGCTTCACTTGCCATTCTCACTACATGAAACTTATCAATAACCAACTTGGCATTTGGTAGGTGCAGACGGAATGACTTTTTGAAGGGTCGCCACATATCACTACAAATCCATTCTACTTTTTCTGCATCAGGCAGTTTGGCGAAGTATGGTATCAATGTATCTTGAGTTCTTTCAGGCAACATATCATATAAGCTGTTCATAGCAAGGTTGGTGATGATACAGCGATATGTTCCCATCAATTTAAGTTCATCAATACCCATAATCGTTGGAGTTTCAAACTTAATATCTCGTTCTAATTCCTCCACGAAATCGAGCGTAATATTTTTAATGGTGTTCACGACTACACCCGTATCTTCGGCAAGCTGTGTAAAAGTTCGATCTAAGCAACGCTTGCGTACTTGCTGAATCAGCCGATGGGTCGCTCTGCGTTTTTCATCTAAGAAGCTGAGTTGAGGGGTAATCATGCTTTTGCATTCAGAACAGCGATAGCGTGTTCGTATCACCTCAATTTTTACAGGTTGCATCTGCAAGGGGGTATCAGCAAAATGATTGATACGCTGGCCGTGCTTATATAAGCGTCCACCGCATTCAGGGCATGTTTCCAAATGCTCACCGCTTGACTGTACGGTAATCATAATACAGCCATCTTCATTACGGTAATCTATCGGCTGTACACCTTCCAGTTGCAGAATATCAATCATTCCAATACTCCGTTATGTTAGACGATGCACATCAATGGTTTCACCATCTTTAAGCAATTTATACAGCACCTTGATCACATTCTGCATCGCTTGTGCATCGGTCTTGAGCAACAATGCTGATAAGTCTTGATGTGAGGTCAGTGCTTGAATAATTGCGCCTTTCGTTGCCGATGGCAAATTACCTTGCAAGGCTGTGGATTCAGGATTATTTTCAATCTGAGCCATAACTACATCGTTATTTCGTAGAATGGTTACTAAATGATTGATGTACACTACCTGTTCTTCACGGGTAGAAATATCCCCAAAGGTCTGTGCAATCAGCTCGATCACTTCTTTGAGATAAGTCATTTTGTTTGGCTGTAAGTCACCGTTCGCTGTGCCTTGGATGGGGGCTAATGATTGAGGTTCATCCGCTTCGGGATGATCGGTATCATCGGTTTTAAGTTTCTTTTTAAAGATGCCAAAGCCAGTCAGTACCAAGCCTGAAATATCAATTTCTTTAGCAGACATACCATTTAATCGTTTGGATAAGAGCTTGGTAAATGCCGAGAAGTTTTCAAGTTCAGGATCGCCAAAGTCAATAAGCTGTGCCACATAGGAATAAATACGGCCAAACTTATCCAAATTGCCCTTAAAGCGCATCAAGGTTTGTAATTCTACGTCTAACTGCTTGCGCTCAAATTCCGCTTTTTCTGCGCCTTCATCATTGCCGTCTGCTTTGGCTTGATCAAATACGGTTTCCTGTAGCTGAATCGCCTGTTTGAGCATTTTCAGTTTTTGGTTAAACAGGCGGGCGACACGATCGGTTGCTTTAAACAGGTCGGGATGTGTGGTTTCTTTGAAATCATGATTACTAATATCGCGGATAGTTTTAAAACGAGCTGCTTTAAACTCCTCCAAATCATCTTCGGTAATCAGATCAAGTTCTTCAATATTATCTTTGATGGTATAAACCACATTCGGGTCTTGTACATCCACCATTTTTGCCCCGTTGTCGTACTTCTTGAAGCACTTTAAAATCCATTCAGGGTCATTTACAAAGTCAATTACAAAAGTTTGATCTTTGCCTGTGGTGGTACGGTTTAAGCGTGACAAGGTTTGTACCACTTCAACTTCATTGGCAATGACTTTATCAAGATACATGGCGCAGAGTTTGGGTTGGTCAAAACCTGTTTGGAATTTATTCGCCACTACCATTAAACGATATTCAGGGCGGTCAAATGCGATGCGTAAATCAGAATTAGGTACATCGGCATTCATATTGGCTTCGGTAAATTCAGCATCTTCACCAACTTGAAATAGCGCCCCGTTTTCGTTATCACCATCTGCTTCATGGCTAATCTGTTTGCCAGTGAGCTTACCCGAAAATGCCACCAAGACACGGTAAGCACTGTATTCAGGGTTATCTTCAATATATTTTTCCAAGGCAATTTTATATCGTGCTGCCGCAGGGCGTGAACTGGTCACAATCATGGCTTTGGCTTGACCATTAAGCAAATTGGCAACATTGTGGTGAAAGTGTTGAATAATAAACTGCACCTTTTGCGTGACATTGGTCGCGTGTAAAGCCATCCAACGGGCTAAGGCTTTCTTGGCTGCTTTAGAATTGACCCGTTTATCATCATCAACAGCTTCACCGCCAAGTTTAAAAGCTGTTTTATAAGGCACGTAGCCTTGCAGTACATCTAAAATAAAGCCTTCTTCAATGGCTTGACGTTGCGGATATAGATGGAAGGATTCAGGCAAGTTATCATCACTGGCAGGCTCACCATTTTTAGTGCGCCCAAACAGCATTTTAGTCGAGTGTTTTGGTGTTGCAGTAAAGGCAAAGTGACTGATGTTTTTGGACTGTACACGCGCTTTTTGAATCTGCTCAAGCAATTCCTCAACAGTCAGGTTAGCCATTGCTTCACCCGACTGCAATGCCAATGTCGCTTGCAGTTTAGATGCTGTTGAGCCTGTTTGCGAGGTATGTGCTTCATCAATCACAATACCGTAGTTACGGTCGCTTAAACTGGTATTGGTCAGAATCGCTTCCATCACATGCGGGAAAGTCTGAATGGTCACAATAATGATCTGTTTATTGGACAATAGTGCATCTTCAAGCTGTTTACTTTTCGATTTGCCTGCATGTTCTTTGTCATCACGGTTAATTGCAGCAATTAAGCCTTTCTGATGATCTAATTGTTGAATCGCTTCCTGTAACTGGTCATCCAGTACCGTTCTGTCTGTCACCACAATGACGGAGTTATAAAACGGTGTACCGTCATTGTGACGCAAACGCACCAGTGAATGACACACCCAAGAGATTGTCGATGTTTTGCCTGAGCCTGCACTGTGTTCACACAGATAATTCAGTCCTACGCCTTTTTCTTGCACATCGGCAATGATTTTATTCACCGCATCAAACTGATGATAACGCGGGAAGATCAGACGTTCCTGTACCGTCCAATTACCATATAGATCGACTTTGTTTTTCTTTTCTACATAGACAAAATTATGGAAAATTTTCAGCCAATTATCACGTTGGCAGACATAATCCCAAAAATACGCCACTGGATAATCTTCACCTTTGGCTGAATCCGCAGGGGGGTTGCCTGCATGTCCCTGATTACCTTTATTAAACGGCAAGAAATAGGTGCTTTCACCATCTAAAGCCGTGGTCATGGCAATTTCAGATTCAGACAAAGCAAAATGCACAATTGCACCACGCTTAGGTGTCAGCAATGGCTCTTTACGTCTTGTTTTAGGGTCTATCGGCTTACGGTCATTTTTATACTGCTCAATGGCATCTTCTAAAGACTGGTTAAACTCGGTCTTAATTTCCACCGTTGCCATTGGCAAGCCATTAATAAAAAATACGAGGTCTAAAATGCCTGCATCTTTGGATGGATGATATTTGAGTTGTGGGACAACACGTAGAATATTGGCGTTATAGCGGTCAATGACGGCTTGATTGCGTCCATCTTCGGGTGCGCTTTCACTGAGGTCGATTGTGCCTGCGCCCGCCATGCTAAAGCCATTCCGAAAGATATGGATTGTGCCTTTCTTATTCAGTTCATCATCCAAGCGGTCGATGATGCGTTTTTCGGTATTACTACCATTCAGTGCTTGCAGTTTTTCCCACTTTTCAGGCTGTGTTGCTTGAATCCATGTAAGTAAATCTTCGGGATAGAGTGCATATTCGGTATGATAATTTTTACTTTGCCCAACTACCCAACCTTGCGCTTGCAGTTTTTGCACAATATAGGCTTCTAAGTGGCTCTCAAAATGGGCTTTGTCTGCCAATATATTCATGTGATTCCCCTTATTCTTCATTTTGTTGTAATGCGTGTTGCCAAAACGGGTCTTGATGCCATAACTCAGGCATTCCCATGTTGGCTTTGGATAGTGATGGATACTGCTCGATTAAGTCTTTGAGTCGTTTTGCCCATGTTGAATTTGGGCTGATCTTGTAAAGTAGGGTTTGCATTGCCACCAAAAGCATGTAGCTGCGCTTCTCATAGCGGATTGCACTATTACTCAAGGTGACAGGGTTGTGCAGCCATTGAATCGCATTTGACGTTGGAATCTTGATGCTGCGACCATGTTCTTTATTCCACAGTCGACTATGATGGGCACATAGATTACGCACATCATTGAGACTTTTCAGCCACGACTCTAAGACTTCGGCATGTAACCCTAAATTCTGGGCAATTTGTTTTTTTGCAGGATTGGATTTTAGCCCAACATAGAGATGGCTCAGTTCACCCCATGTCAGCATTTCGATCATCATCCATGATGGCGGTAATTTCGGGCTGTCATATTTAGATAAGTAGTGGCGTAAGAAGTTTTCTTTACGAACCCTGTCTTTCAAAGCATCTTTATCAGCTTGCGAAAGTGGACGTTTATCAATCGCTTTTTCATCACGCTCTAAACGGCTTTTTTCATCCAGTAATTGCCGTTCAATACTGGCAAGTAAACGCATGTGGGCATAGTTCGGACTAAAATGCTGTTCATCGGTGTACCAAAAGGCATCTCCCGATTGATCACACAGTACATTACAAATTTGTGCCCGTATAGCGACTTCGATACGTTCAATCGCATCCATGACCAAGAGCCTTAGCTCTCGATCAAAGATATATAGGTTGAGTACATCATCAAATGAGGTATTGGCTTTGAATTGATGCAATACGTTTGAATTGGCTGTGACTGCTTGCTGAAAAGGAATGGTATAAGCAGATAGGCGATAGTAGCCAATAAAGCTTAAATAGCGATCAGCCCGTGTCAGATCAGGAATGATTAAGCCACGGTCTTGCCATGTTTGTAGGTGTTGTTGGTTGCTTTTTGCCTGTTTAGTAAATTGAACCATGGCAATTTCTCAGGCAAAAAAAACCTGCCGATTTGTGCGTGAACAAGCGAACTTGAACCTAGGCATGGCAGGTATGTTGGAAAGAATAATGACAAATGTCGCTATTGAAGTAAAGCGAAATTTACATTTTGCTAAAGAAATCATGCGCCGAACTCCCTTACGTCAATTTTGCCTGTGACAGCATGGGAGATAATCGAAGCACGATATTCTTTCAGTTTTTCGATTAAAGATTTTTGTTTTAAAACTGATATATCAATTCTTGCGGTTTCTTTATCAAGAAACTCTGCAATTTTCTGTTGCTCAACTAAAGATATATCAGGGATATAGATTTTTTTTAAATCATCTAAATTAAATCTAAAAACTTTAAGACCTGTGGCATATCTCTGCAAATATGAAGAAAATGCTTTCGTTGCATAATAAATATATTTACCAAAATTTTGGTTCTTAGGTTTTAATAAGAATTGCTCTCCACCAATTAACCCAACATCATGTCGAGCATAAAAACACGAGTGCCCTAAATCTTCTAATGTTTCTGATGTGGAAATAAGAATAATATCTCCAAATTCTGTAATTTGAGATTTTTTAAAAAACTCTTGATTCACATAAGAGCCGAAGCTCTCATTTATCTCATTAACTTTGTAAGTTTTTCCATATTGTAGTGCTACATATTTACCACTTTCCAATAAATCCATTTTAGAAAATGCGGAATTACCTCTAACGATTTTTGATACAGCATCTAATCTACTAAAATTCCAATCATTAGGCACTTCCCCCAACCATTCCACACCACTGTCTTTCATCGGTGCATTAGGGTTTAAACCTTTAGTAACAGCATGAGAAATAATCGACTTACGCTGTTCTTCCAAAAGCTCAATTAACTTTTCTTGCTTGGCAACAAGGTTGTCAATTCGTGCAGTTTCAGTGTCGAGGAATGCAACAATTTGGTTTTGTTCACTTATACTTGGACAAGGGAGAACTACTTGGTTTAGTTTCTCCATTGGGATTTTTAAGCGAATAGTATTGAGCTTGCCATCCTCTGATTCTTTATACATGATGCCATTTCCCAAGCCAAACAGACCTTTTTGGAAAAATGGATTATGGAAAATGTAGCTAAAGAATTTAATATTATTATTTTTATTCCTGTTATATAGAGCGTAATAAGCAGGACTAATAAGCCCCGTATACTTATTAAGACCAACAGAACCAACAATGACATTCATACTATTAAGAACAATGTCATTAGGATAAGAGATTTTATAATTTTCTAAATTCTCTTTAGGTTTATTACCGCCATTACCTTGCTTTTCTGATACAGGAATAACACCTTGATACATCGTGACTGATAATAAATTATCAGTTTTTATTGGCGAGTTTTTTTCATTTCTTTCAATCAAATATTTTTTTAAACGATTAGATTCCCAATGCTCAGGTACATCACCTAACCATTCCACACCACTTTTTTTATAACTTGGGTATTGTTTAAATTCCATTTTTAAACCTCCCCAAGCAACTGTGCAACTTCGGCAGAAAGCTCTTTAATTTCAGCCATAATCTCATTCGGATGGCGTGGATGCTCAAATACATAGAAATAGCGGTTAAAGTTAATTTCATAACCCACTACACCAACTTGATTATCTTTGGCATCGGTATAACTTGTATCAATTACTGCATCAGGCGCATGAGGAAGTACCTCTTTTGCCATATATGCAGCAATATCTTGATTTAGCGGGATGTTCTCGTAATCGGTAAGTTCACTGTCCATTTGCACTTCACCATTAATTTCAACGGCTTCGGCATCAGGATTTTGCACCCCAAACGCAGCGATCAAGGCATTCTTTAAACCCTTACTGACTTTGCTGAGTGGTAGTTTTTTCAGGAATGTATTCTCAAACCAAGCATAGTCTTTGCTGTCACCAAAATGCTGCTCAATATAAGCTGATACCGTGTTTTGGTCGCTGTCTGATAACTTGCCAAACTCTTTCGATGCTTTAAACGATTCCAGTTTTTCCGCATCAAATTGAAGATCAATGCGTAGAGGGCGCAAGACTTTTACTCTGCGATAGCCAAAATCGGTATAGTCAAAAATCTTACTCACCGAACTTTCTTCAAAATCGGCATAAATACGGCTAATTTCATCAATTGAATTTTGGTCAATAAACTTGCGTTTGTTGCCCTCATTCTTGCGCATAGATGAACCCATGCCTGTAGCATCAATGAGCTGTACTTTGCCTTTGCGCTGTTCAGGTTTACGGTTTGAAATCAGCCAAATATATGTACCAATACCTGTACGGAAGAAAATATCAGTCGGTAATGCAACAATTGCTTCGAGATAATCATTTTCTAAAATGAAGCGTCTAATTTCTGACTCGCCTGAGCCTGCACCACCGTTAAACAATGGTGAACCTGATAGCACAATCGCACCACGACCACCACCATTTTCAGGCAGTTCTAGTTTGGAAATTAGATTTTGTAAAAACAGCATTGAGCCGTCACTGGCTTTAGGCAAACCCGCACCAAAACGACCATTTAAGCCTTTTTCTTTATGCTCTAATTGAACCGCACTGGCATCCTTCGCCCATGACATACCGAAAGGCGGGTTAGAACATTGATAGTGGAAACGCTGCCCTACAAATAAGTCATTACTGAGGGTACTGCCCAATTTAATATTTTGCGATAAATCACGGCTTGGGTCAGATTCCAGTTTTTTGAGCAACATTGAACCCAATGCGACCGCATGAGTTTCAGGCTGCAATTCCTGTCCGTGGGGTACAAGTACAGGGGCAATTTTATAGCGGTCTTTGAAACCGTCTACATAGTTCATCATGTCGGTTAGGAAGCCCGATGTACCGCACGTTTGATCATAGATAGTTCTGATTAAACCATTCTTTTGTTCAAACAGCTCATTATCAGGCTCAAGCAATAAAGTCGCTGCCAAATGTACAATATCACGCGGGGTCATAAAGTCCTCTGACCCCGTACCGACTTCTGCACCAAATCTAGCGATTAAATGTTCATAGACATTACTCATGGTGCGGTCAGGAACAACATTCGGATGTAAGTCGATGGCAGCGAAATTATTGCAAATGCGTAGCAGTAAATTCGCTTTAGAAAGCTTGTTAATCGTTGTATTGAAATCAAACTGTTCAAAGATGACACGCACGTTTTCAGAAAAATTAGAAATGTAATCTTCAAGGTTGGCTTTAGTTTTTGTACCGCCTAAATTGGAAAGGTTATAAGTCGATTTGTTATAGAACGGATTGCCGCTTACGTTAGTAAGAATATCGTCAAGCGCCATCCCTTGATCTTTAAATTGCTCATAAGTATTGAGAACAGCATCTTTAGTTGGTTCAAGTACACATTCCAAACGTCTTAATACCGTAAAGGGCAAAATGATTTTACCGAACTCTGTATGCGGAAAGTCACCCCAAAGATCATTCGCATTGTTCCAAATAAAACTTGCCAGTGTAGATTCAGTATTGTTTGGTGCAGAAGCCATTTTGTTTTTCAACCTTATTTTGCAATAGTTAAATATTATGCAATTAAT
The DNA here is from genome assembly GCF_053543775.1 of Acinetobacter endophylla. Classification (NCBI taxonomy): domain Bacteria; kingdom Pseudomonadati; phylum Pseudomonadota; class Gammaproteobacteria; order Moraxellales; family Moraxellaceae; genus Acinetobacter; species Acinetobacter endophylla. Next base: position 54,827 of record NZ_JBLVOM010000246.1, read on the forward strand.
GCAGATTTTTCAACCTTGAAATGCAATATTTAAAAATTTCAAATCTGAGTAATTTTTTATTTCATAATAAAGACTTAATGTTAAAATTTATCATAGGATAATCATTAGGCTTGGTGTGAGATGTCAAATAAGCAAGAAAAAATGACAGCATTTGGACAGTTTCGTATCTTAAAAATTGGAACAAAGTATATTCAAGCTGAACTGATCGGTAGTGTAAAAAATTATCAAGCCCAACTTGTCAAAAATGCCGTGCTATCAGATATAGAAATAGGTGCAACCATTTTTCTGCGAGTAAATGATCAATCTACCCAAAACAGATACGGCACTAAAGTTCAGTTTGAACCAATTGAGCTTTTAACCGACCAAGCTGAAATTGAGAAATACATTTTGGCTGACAGGAAGCGAGTAGCAGAAATTTACATTCAAGCAGCACAAGAAAATTTGGATAAAGGTTGGTATAGCGGTGATGCCATAGATAAGGCACTATTTTTTAGCGCAAGCCATCCAACTTATAAACCAATCAATATTGAGCTACGCCACAGACGACTCCGTGGTGAAACTGATTTTGCACTGGATTTTAGGGCAACATTGCCACACTAATCTTGAAAACATTGACTCAAAAAGAAGCCCCGATATTCGGGGCTTTTTCATATCTGCTTTTACATATCGAACGACTGTCCACGTTCGTTAGTTTTGTTTAAATTCTGCGGTTCTATACCATACAGCTTTAGACCATCACCTAGAACGAGATCATCTACACGCTTTTCAAAACGAGTAAAGAAATCGTTCAGTCTTTGGAAGACTGGTGGTTCATCTAACAGTTTGGCCATGTTGTTTAATGTTTTACTTAGACTGTTCACAAGATTGAACTTTTGTTGACGGTCCAAAGACAAGCTGTTCGATGTATCTAAAAGGGTGGTGAGGCTTTCTTGAACCTTTAGATAGTTTTGATCATTGGTCACATTACTGACAATCAAATGCACTACTTTGTTTTTGATCTTCAATGTATCCAGATTCAATTGATCAAATGCAATGGTCCTATCAGTAAGATTTTCTCTAAATGTTTTGAGATTCTGCCACTCTGGATGTGCAGCCTCTAAATCAGATAAAACTTTCATGATTGACGCACGGTATTCGCTATCAGACGCACTAATCACAAAAAGTTCAGGATACGACCGCTTCTTAGAAACTTCTTCCTGAGCTTTATTGAGCTTATCTTCAGCGACAGCAATTGAACCCTCAACATCGGCATTACTAATACCAGCTTCATGAATTAACTTTCTAGCTTTATACATTTCTGCTGAATGAAGCCAAAAAGCGGTAAAGATAGCTGACTTAGCGTAGCTTTGATGATCGATACCTTGCTGAAGGTTTTGTTCGGGAATGGTCGAACGATCCACACTCTGCAATTTAACTGTATCTTTGTTGATGTCCTTGGATACATCAATATGTACTTTGGTATTTTGCATGCTATCCATACTTGGGTTTGTGCTAGTGGTTGGTTCTTTGGCACCCATTTTCTCGAATTCAATATCACCGGCTTTAATCTTTTGATGGCCATCTGCAGTAGCTACAACTTTCAAAACATCATTTTGAACTTTGGTGACATCAATTTCAGAAAGGATCTCCATATAAGACTTAATGCCCTCAAGAGTCATGACGGGCGAAGATACAGGTGCCGTAGCGGTTGGAGTTGATTTATCATCAAATGCTTTATCAAATGACGGCGGTTGGTACTTTGGTTTTGCATAGGATTTCGTGCTACCTGTACCAGCTGGTCCATCATAGTTAGCTTTTGATAGATCTTGTTTACGCTTTTCAATATTTGCGTTGTAATTTTCAATATTTGCTTGGTTTTTAGCTCGTATGTTCTGCAATTCCAGATATTTTTCATCTGATTGTGCAATCACAATGCCGTAATTCGGTTGGTATTCTTTATTAGGGAACTTGGCTGCATAAGCTTCGCGTTGACGGTTGTAGCGGTTAATTGCATACGCAACTTCAGGGATCTTGTTGTCTATACGTTTGACGGCGTTATTTAGTTCTTTTGCCAACTCTGCAGCTAAACGTTCAACACCTAAATATTGACGAGCATCATCCCAATCAGAAACAGATAATTTATTTTGGAAAACTGGGGGTAGGGTGATACGTGTATTTTCATGTTTGCTCACATCACCTAACACACCACTTAATGAAAAGTTGTGACAAGCTTCTTGTAAGCCAGGATTCAAACCAGACTCAAGCGTTTGGCCAGCATCGTTATCATAACCAACAAATATATTGGCTTCAGGATTGATGCTGCGGATAAGCTCAGCAACACTTGAGATATTGGATTTACTGTATGACGCTAAAACTTGTGTGTTTTCTGCAGTAAAACCCTCACCCAATAAACCAAGCTCTAAACCAGCATCCAACGCCTTACGTGCGCTGATCGCTGTTGCCCAACCCTCCTTGATCAAATAGTTCTTTGCATTTGGGTTAAAGACTTCATAGCCAACATCAGGATTTTTGCTAACAGGCAAGAATGCATCTTTCGTTTTGGCTTTATCAAAAAAGTACTTGCCCTTATGCAGTACTTCTTCAAGCTTGTTGGTTTCTTTGTTGCGCTTTTTTTGGCGATGGTGGGTGATACGCTGTAAATTGACGACTTTGTTATTGGTGTCAATTAACGGTGCAAGAATGACAGCTCTGCTTTTACGTAAATCAAAGCCTTTTTTCTTTTCGCCCTCAAGCTCAGGTTCAAAGTTGATAAAATGCTTTTGATACGCTAATACATTCTCTACTGTTTCAACGAGAAGCTGTTGATTGGTGGCTGATTCAGGAAGTTCACGCTTTACTGCTTCAATGGCTTCATCACGGGTAAAGTTATCTTTACGCATGATTTTAGCGCCGTATGGCTCTAGGTTCTTTTCAACCATATACGGCATTTGTCGAATGTCGCGTTTAAAGGTCTGAATGCTTCCAGTTTTATTATTAAAAAATGAATCGTCAATAACTTTACCAGCACGTTGCCACTCAATACGGATAGCGATTTGTGCAGCTAAGAGCTCTTTTTCTTGTTGAAGTAGATGCTTCTTTTGAGCTTCTTCAAACTCACGTACACGGCGATCAACATCTTCTTTGCTTGGTGGTTTGTAGTTAGGGTTTGAATCTCGTTGAGGCTTGATTACGTTCTTATAGTGGTCAGCAAAAGCAATTGAGATTTCAATGTCAGTTACACCAAAGCGGTGTCCTTTGAGCACTGGCCAGTATTCACCAGTATCACGGTTCATGTTTGGATAGATCCAATACATCCCTCGTGGTTTGACATTGTTGCTACTTGATTTACTAGGGTTATCTGATTCGGTGAGGCAAGGCACTTTTTCATCAAATACGGTCACGAATTGATATTTACCAGATGACTTGAATACGAATCCGTAGTTTCGCTCCAGTTCTTCTTGGAAAAACTGAAACATCGTATTTAAATCACAATTATGTCGGGCGCTCGGTACTTTCTCAGCCATAACAATTCCAATTTCTAATATATATTCAGGTGCAATGTGCTACCCAGGTTGCATAGGACTATTAATCATATGCTTAAGAAAATTTATACTTTTAGTATATACCGATTCTAAAAACATTTCTGTTTAATCTTTAATATAAGCTATGTCTAATAAAGGTTTAAAGAAAAATTAAAAGTTTTAATTTATTATTTTAATAAAAAAGATTTAAGCCCTCAATGTTATAATTTACAGACAATAAATAGGTTATGAGTGACCACTTATTTAGGGTTAAATTACTTTTATTAATTTGAGGTTTATATGTCAAAACAGTTTTTTTCGGGTTCTGTTGTAATCAATGGCAACGCCAATGTATACAGTTCAGGTTCAAACCATCAAATCGTTGGAAGTGGAAAACGAGTGACTAAGCAAGTACCTGTAAGCCCATTTAACGAAATCTGTATGAAAGGTCCAATGAGTCTGAAGTTTTTTGCTTCAAGTGATTCTAAAATGGAAATTACTGCAGACGATAATATTGTGGATCTTATTAGTGCTACTTTTCAGGGTGGTGTATTGGTTTTAGCTATTCAGGACAATGTGAGTTTTAGTACTCGTTCACCGTTAGAAGTATCGATCACTTACCCAACTTTAAAAGCTATTGATTTAAAAGGTTCAGGCAATATCCAGATCTTAAATCTAAATGAAGATAAATTTACCGCAAGTATTAGTGGATCTGGAAATATGGATTTAGACGGTACCATTGAACACTGTGTCTTATCTTTGAAAGGATCAGGCAATTTTGATGCGTTACCACTGAAAAGCACCAATTTAGAAGTGGCGCTATCTGGTTCAGGCAATATCTTTTGTACAGCTATCAATTCAGCTCAAGTACAGCTTTCAGGCTCAGGCAACGTTAAAGTTTATGGAAACCCAATCCATAAGACACAAAACCGAACTGGTTCAGGACAAATTAGTTTTAAATAGGTCGATAAACCTAGTTGTAAGACACTAAACCGAACTAGATCAGGAAACATTTGTCTTAAGTAGATCGATAAACCTAGTTCAATGAAAGTTTAGAGAAAAATAAACCCCAAAAGTTTGCTACCTTTGGGGGTCTATGTTTGACATTCAAATTATCGAAATAAAAATATTATTAATGAAGTTTTCGGACCATTCAGGATCGTTCGATTTACTCAAAATATCTTTGAGCCAAACCTTTAATGTTTCAATTGGATAATCTGCATTTTTGTATAAGTTAATCACGGTGATAATCTGTTGATTCAGTGCTGTTGTTGAATCATTACGTGCGATCATTTCTACAAGTTTTGTGTAGGCCTGAAGGAGTTCTGGTTCTTCAGCTCCAGTGACTTTACGGGGTTGCTTGCTAATCTGGCCAAGAATCTCAATAAATTGTTCTTTGACCAGCTCAATCGGGTGGATCTGACTAAATCCCTGTTGAGTCAGTAAGGCGTATGCGCGTAAAACCAAGCTAAACCAATTCTTTTTGGTCATGCTATCAGGATAGAGGCCTATATCATCCAACTGTTGTTTGATGCCAAAGAATAGGGCACTGATAGAGTAGTTCGGGTTAACCGTGCTTTGAATTGCAGTCGTCCACACGGCATTTTGCATTTTATGACGTATAACATCACGCGTGTAATCAACGCCGTATAAACATTTAAAATCGTTCCAGTCACTTAGATCTAGCTGTTCTTCAGTAAATTCAGGTCCAATCATGGCTGCGTTTACAGCTCGGCATGCTTCTGTTGCGTAATAGATACCGGGATTGCGCTTTATTTTGCTTTCTAATGCTGTTTTATGGTCATTATCATTGAAAATATAGAAGCGTGAAAACGGGAATTCGGCACGGAAATCACGTACTACATTCATGATGTTGCCAGCCACGTACACAACAATGACTGGAATAGAGTATTGAATTGATTCTGCAATTGCTTCACCAGTGGCGTAGCCCTCACAAAAGATTATCCGATCTTGGTTCCATGCATCCAATGGATCTTTATATAAGATTTTGAAAGCGCCGTTTGCAAGTACACCACGTAATGTAAACTTATCTTCACCACGCTTGTTTTTGTGTTCAGCGATGGTCTGAAGGAAAATGATTTGATTTTTGAGGTTTTGCCCCTCAACTAAAAGCTTGTTCTGGCGTAGCGACTGTTGATCTAGATCTGGTTGCAGATCAATAATACGGTTCAGAATAATGGTGTTGTTCTTGTGTTGAGGGTAGTACTGGCTGACATAATCAATCAGCTCATTTTTAGTGAAGTTGCTTGGATTGTACAATCTAGCATGACTGAAGCTAATCTGCTTTTTCACATTGTAGTTGTGTGGACGGTTTGACAAGGGTAGGCTTCTGGCCCATTCAAAACCCATATAGATTTGAGCCAATATCTCTTGGTCTTTTTTGTTCTTCTCAGCACTTTTGCATGAGTTTAAGAAGCGTTTAAGATCTTCTTCTTGCTGTTCCTTGGTATATACGGTGTCACCAGGTTGCAGATCCATTTCTTGAATGTATTCATACAAGCTGTAAGTGAAGTTTGCACCGCCAGCATGAAACCAACCATAAGACATACGTGCGTTATCTAGATCTACAAGATACCAGGCCGTTTTTTTCATATTTTTTGTGGCGTCATTGTGGTGATTGGTTCTGAGGTAAATACGTTTAGAGCTTCGTTCAAGCTGAAAGTCACTCTCACGATCAAATACAATGCCCTCATTTTCAAGATGCGATCTAAATATTTTAGATAGCGTACCAATATCGATACCATACTTGATCATGAGGGGGTTCATAAATAAAGAAACTCACTTATAAATATTTTCTCTGTACACGACAAATTTCACAGAACCCTTATCCTATCAGGATTCTGCCTTCTTAAAATTGCCAAAATTTCCTTAAACTCTTCTTTTTTCCCAAAACCAATTAAACGCTGAATCGCCATTTGAACATAGTCTAAACCATAGCGAAATAAACTCATTGAGAGTCGTCCATGCTTCTTTATTTTTATCGCTTTTTTTTGATCATGTTGCCATTCACCCGTTAAGTAACACCAACAGAAGCTTATAGCTAACACCGCAATCAATTTTTTCACTCGTCTAGGGTCTGTCAAGCGCGTATTTTCAAGATTAAACCCGCGTCCTTTGAGACAACTGAATAAGGTTTCAATTTCCCAGCGTAATGCATAATCCTGAATAGCATTGGCATTAAACTGAGGAGAAAC
>NZ_JBLVOM010000247.1:0-121735 GCF_053543775.1 Acinetobacter endophylla
TCGAAGTAATTCATTTCGCTCTAGCGAGCTACTCTTTGTATCTTTCCATGGTTTCGCATTTTTTCTAGGTGGAATCACCGCATGTGCTTGCCGATCTGCAATGACCTGACGGCATTGCTTGGTGTCATAAGCTCCATCGGTATAAACAGAGTCAATCTGCTCATCTTGTGGAATCTGATTAAGTAAATCACCAAGCACCTGTGAATCACTGACATTATTGGTTGTAAGCTGAACTGCTCGTATTTGCAGGGTTTTGGCATCTATACTAATATGAAGTTTACGCCATTGGCGACGATATTCAGCTCCATGTTTCTTGCGTTTCCATTCGCCCTCACCTAGAAACTTCATGCCTGTAGAGTCTACGAGTAGATGCAGCCCATCGCTACTTTTTTGGTAGCTGATTGCAATATCAATATGCTTTTGTCTTCTACAAAGCGTACTGTAATCTGGTGCGGTCCAATTTAATCCGCAAAGTTTAATCAGACTTTGCACAAAGCCAGTGACCATACGTAAAGATAGACGGAATAAGGATTTAATCATTAAGCAGCATTGGATGGCTGCGTCGGAGTAGGTTTGATTTCGCCCTTGTTTGCCTTTTGATGGAGCATACCATTGCGTAGCAGGATCAAACCAAATGGCAATATTTCCGCGACTCATGAGTGCTCGGTTATATGCGGGCCAATTGGTTGTGCGGTAGATTTTGTGTGTAGGCTTCTTCATTTGAAAATTATATCGCTGAAAAAGCCTTTACAGATAGGTTTGTGCAACAAAGCCCTTACTCTTTCAAATAAGCGGGCTAGTGCTGTAGTCATTTTCTTCGTATTATTTGCGTCTTCTTGTTTTCGCAAAATGACTATAGCACTGTGAATTTATCAATAAAGTATAGGGAGTATTAATAAACTGTTCTCTTACATTTGCTTTAAGTTACTTTTCGTTCAATAAGCTGTACATGTTAAAAAAGCCCACCTTTCGATGGGCCTTCCCCCTTTATCACTTTTGCGCTGATTCAGATATGTTGTCAAAGTGAGCAACGACTAGAGAATAAGCAAGCTATTGATAAAAATATATAAATACCCCATTAACATATAACAAAACTATAGTTTTATAAAAAATAACTATACTTATTGAAGTAATTGACGATTTTGACCTTCAAAGGCACTTTATAGCTGACTTAATTTGCTAGACATATAAGTTAAAAATAACGTCTTATCCTGAAAATTAGGCATTTCAAACACCCAAAAAATGTAATTTTTAGATCTCAATTTAAGTTTCACATTCACAGCCTTTACTTGAATTATTACATCCTCATGCTGCATTTCTGCGAATAATTCTAGAATCAAGGCAAAGAATCTGAGTTTGTTGACTGTGTTGTATTTTGTTGGTTTATATATTCTCAAGGCTTCAGAATATATAAGCTCGCACCATTCATTTCCATCTTCATCATCCATTAGCTCTCATTTAATTATTTAAAATAGATCACGAGGTAGGTTTATAACATGGTGGCTATAATTAAACTGCTTTTAATCTGAATATTAAAATTATAAATTTTTATAAAATAAAAAAGCCCATCATCCGATGGGCTTTTTTGGGAAATATCTCGTGAAGACTAAGCTGCAAATTCTTGCAGTACAAATCGTTTTACACTTTCATCAAAGTCAGGTTTTGAAAGAGCAAGCTTGCCATTTTTCATAGTTTTATAACAATAACTCGCTGCTACTCCCATACCAACCAAAGTCAACAACTTCATTGCTCACCTCTTTACTGGGAAGATTTGAATACAAAGTTATCATTCAAATTTGTAGTTTTCCAACTCAGTTTCGATTGTTTTCTGTACTACATGTTAATGAATGTATGAATAATAAATGAAAACCTACCGTATGATGCGTTTGCTTAAAGTCTTTCAACTAGTGGTTAATTTGCGTATCTATCCAGTTAAGGAAATTTTCCTTATTACTGAATTCTGGCATAGACCCAAAATTTATAGTTTCTTTAGCACCAAATTTTCCAGCGACAGTATTCGGTGCTTGAACTCTGAAATCCAGAGGATCACTTTCATGTAGAGTTCTAAAATATTCTACTGCTTTATCAAATTCACTTTTATCCTTAAAACCTGGTCGTTCCTTTAAAAAGTCATAAACTTGTTCTAGAGCTGGTAGATAATTATTTTTAGGCATTCTGTTTTCTCTAAAATGATGAGTTTTATGATGAAGACCTATTTTGAATGAATAATGATAAGAATATTCCCTTATTTCTTAGAGTTTATGTAAATCATGATGATTTGAGAGTTAAATCCAAATTCTGGAGTAAGCTGATAAAAAATGAGCATAAACATACACTCATTTTTACTACAGTTTCTAATGCATACTTAACTAAATGGCATTGCTCTAAAATAAAGTCTGTTTTATTAAACAAAGTGCAAATGTCAGCTGCTCTATCAGAAAAGATTACATGCGCTTTAAATACGTCACTTTAAGGTTCAAGCCTAGTTGACGCTATGAATATCAAGTTCATCATTGGTGGTCAATACAACAGAAGCCAAAATTGGTATGCCCAAAATGAAAGGTACAGCGAAAATCCATAGAACTACGGTTACATCCGGTTTAAAGAAAAATTGAATGGCTAATGCAGTCAAAATAAGTACAGAAAATAGAATCGCAGCAAAACGGATGATAAATTTAGTCGACATGCGAAGATGCTCTTATGCGTGAAATCGTATTTTCAATATACACCTATTTTTATTATGGTTTTATTGATTTTCAGTCTGTTCTTGCATGTTTTAATTGATTTTCTATATGTGATAACTGAATTATACGACGATCAGTTTTCTTCACCCTGAAGTCTCATCCTAAATTCTTTCTCTACTCGTGATTTCATTGTCGTATATATAGAGAGATTGAATTCAGACATTAACGCTTCTGCTGATCCATAAATCAATCTACTGTATGACCAATAAAATTTGTGTACTATCTCAAATTAAAAAAGCCCTAAAATTAGGGCTTTTTTAATGAGATTAGAATCGCCAATTATAGAACAAGTCAATCGCACGTTCTAAAGACTGACTCGCTTCCAGATACAGACGCTGATTTACCTGATAACGTAAAGTCAGCTTATTCACTGGTGTGAATACCCCGACCCCATAGCGCAGATATAAATCAGGCGTAATATAACCGGTCACAGAAACCTGGGTATCATCTCCTGTACCTTGGGCATCCAGAGCTAGACCAGTTAAGCCAAAACTGCGCCCGATCTGGTTGGTCAGTGCGCGGGTGCTACCCAAGCCCAAACTAATCCCCGCAGCAGCGATCGTATTATTCACATCGGATCTAAATCCTTCAGCCTGGCTTAAACCAGATACACCCTCATTAACACGACCGGTAATCAAGGCATTTAAGGCTTCCTGTTCTGACAGGCCCGCATCATTATAAATCTGAATACTTGGACTCGATGCAGTCCCTGTTACCCGTACCCCGACTGTACTACCCTGAACCGATTTATTGGCATCAATGTCCAGTGTCGGATTGGTAAGTTCACCATTAAAACGCGCGATAGCACGATTCAAGTCCAGACTTTGGCCATAGGCTTCGATTTTCACCCGCTGTGATACCCCGATTGCACCATTGGCACGCATTGCAGTTTCCAGACCACGCTGTGACAGATTGACTCGACCCAAGAGTGGAATACGACTGTCAAAGCCCTGGAAAATCACCTGATTGCCTAAAGAAACAGCAACATCTGCCCGGATATCCCAAGGACGTGCAGACTTCAAGATCGCCAGCTGATCATCACCTTCATGTACGACACGTACATCTGAAGATAAACCGACTACAGGTTCTGAGGCTTCAGGCATTGAAATCAGCGCACGCGGTACATCGACTGTGCCACTCAGACTCAGTTTTTTATTAAATGGATACATGTCCAGAGTCAAATCAGGTGTCACTACAGCGGTAATTAATGGGGCCTGACGAATCAGCAGATTGTCCCCTTGCAGTTTTAACTGCACCCGCGGATCACCTTTCCATTCCACAGAACCGGTTAATTTGCCCACACCACGGCCACTGTTAAATGCGCCATTGATGCTGGCCGAATTCTGACGTATGGATGAATAGAGCTGTACATTGGTCAAATTCACCGGTAGGGAGATCATGCTGATTGAAGCATCTTTGACACGAACCTCACCTTCAAGCAAAGGATCCGTTAAAGTTCCGCTAATTTTTCCGGCATAAGATAAAATCCCGTCCAGATTACGGATGTCCTGAATAAATGGCTTAAAGACTTTGAGCCGTACCTGGTTAAAGGCAATTTCGCCACGCATCGGTTTACTGTCACGGTATGGATCAATGATGACATTGGCATAGCCGGTTCCGATATCCGGGGTTTTAACGTCCAGCCGAATTTGCAAGCCATCTGCCACGCTTTTTGCCACCAGACCGACTTCATCATATTTCAGTGTAGAACCCAAATAATCTGGATCTTCGGAAGATAAGCCCACCACACCATTACGCGTCACCAGACGCGCGTCGATTTTAGGTTTGGCGCCTTGTGCCCAAGCAGCCTTGGCATAACCATTGACTTTACCCGTCAACGCCAATCCATCAGGCAGGAATGCACTGAAATCTTCCAGATCAAGGTTTTGGGTAACAAAAGAGGCACTGCCACGGGTTTTATTAACCCGAATCGGCTGATCAAAACATAGCTGACTTTGCTGACTCATCCAGCAATGAGCACCGATGAACAGATCCGATTGAGCACTGTTATAAATCACGGCTGCATTCTGACGCTGTACCAGACGGGCACGTAAAGAGTCGAAATCACCTCTTTGAATTTGACCCAGCCAGTTATTCTGGGCATTAAAACCGCCGGCAAGCTGCACAAAGAATTCGGACAGGCGGTTTTCGGCCTGCACTTTGAGAATGTGTGCAGCACGGGTACCGGCCAGTGAGATCTCACCACGTACAATCTCGCGTGAACCGCTACGCAGACGATCCATGGTTGCAGTCAATAAGGTTGGTGTGCTTTGCGATGTCGGCAACTGGCCGCGAACACGAACTTTCTGCACGCTAAACAAGTTTTTAAAGGCAAAATTATCAATAGACAGGTTAGCCGAAGCCTGTAAGCGAGGCTGTGCCTGCATATTGATATAGCCCTGCGCCCGACCTCTTAAGCCTGGATACAGCTCAAACAGCGCCGGTGCATTGACTTTGAGTTGCAGATTCTGCGCATTACCAGTCGCCTGAATCTGGTTGCTGGCATAAGACAGGAACAGGTTATTGGCTTCAAACTGCTCTGGGACAAAACCGCGCTGATTTGAGTTAATAATGACCGATAAATTCCCTTTACCACGTACCGGTTTATTATTCAGCATACCAGCCAGATTCAAGCGTTGAATCTGAATGCGTTTTAGCGCATCTGACCACACACCTTTGGTCTGAACATTGCCTGACAATTCGCCTTTCAGTTTGGCATTAAAATATTGCGGCTTAAAACGGATTAAGGATGCATTAATGTCCCAACCAATCCCATTCGCCAGGTTGACCAGACCGCTAGCATTAATCTTGCCAGCCACACCATCATGACGGAATTCATTGATCTTCAACATGTCCGGGGTACCTGAAACGCGCAGTTTTAGCAGACCCTGACTGGCTTTAAGCTGGCTGGCATTTAAAGCACCATCATAATTAATCGCATACCCTCTAAAACCGCCGCCCGCTTTTTCATTATGGAATAACAAGGCAATGGTACTGTTACCGGTCAAACGTACAGTTTCATTCTGCTCTGCCAGTCGCCCAGTCAGGTCGACACTGTTCAGTTTAATAATCTGCTGATTCGGTTGCGCATAACCATTGGCTTTAACCTGACCATTCAAACGATCTACCGGTGAAGCTGCGGCAATACTTTGGGTATTTAAATTTTTAGCATTTAATATCGCGGTCCATTTTAACTGACGTTTTTCCTGTGGCAGTTCAATCCGTGCATTACCGCTTAAGCTGCCTGCCTGTGCATTGGCGCTGTAATTAAAGCTCGGGACATTCAGGATATTCTTGTTCAGATTGAGTTTGGCCTGATACATGCCTGCAGGTAAAAGACCCTCTTCATGCTGCTCAACTTTGGTCGCCACATGAATATTCTGCTGACCTTCGACCAATGCCAATTTGACATCGCCAGACTCACTACTGAGCCAGCCCACATAAGGTACGGCGCGATCAATATTTTTCCAGGCAACATCCAGCAGCATCGGTTGTATTTTATTGGCCTTGACCGGATTTTGATCCAGCTTCAGATTCCAGCTTTCATAGCGGTCAAAATCAACCAGTCCGGTAAGGTGCAGGCCATTTTCCAGGTTACCCGCAGAAGCGATATTGGCATCCAGACTTGGCGGCAAGAAATCTTGTACGACTTGCGGAATGCGCTCATGTTTAGGATCAATCCCATTCAAACGCCCAGCCAAATCCCAGCTGACCCGGTCTTTCCAGCCCACTGTCCCGGCAAGGCTGACTGCGCCTTTCATCAACTGACCATTCAGATCGGTAATATTCAGCTGATTGACCAGATCGGTATACATCACCGCACTATACTGACCTTGCGGAATATTTTCCCCAATCAGGTCAGTCTGGACATTCAGATCTAGACGTTGGATATCACCATTGAACTCGGCAATGCCGTCTTTGGTAAACAGTTTCTGTTCGGCCAGAATAGGCCAGTGATAATCCTTGAACTTCAACTCGCCGCGCATCGGTACCTGAGGGCGCATAGGATGTACAATAACCCAACCGGTTAATAAATCAGGCGTATTGGTCGCTACGCCAGCCTGAATCGTGTCCAGTGTTCCACGTGCCCTCACCTGAATATCATGAATATTCAAGCTATCTCTTAAGGAAGGCAGATTGACGATGCCCGTAGCATCTAGAGGGTATTTACCTTCAAACTGCATTTTACCCGTGGCTTCACGTACTGACAGATAGCCCATATCCATCCGGGAATCTTCAAAATTTAATTCGGTGCCAGACCAGAGCGCCTCATTTAATTCAATATTATAGAAATCAACTGCATTGGTCTGGGTTTTAATGACCAAATGATCCAGCAGTAAATGATCAACGCGCAAGATAAAAGGCAAACGGATAGCATTAAACTTGAACGGTTCGCCCGTTGATGGTTGCTTGTTAATAATTTGCAGATTGAGGACATCGGCTTCAGTCAGATGAATTTCTTTTTTGACAATCGCGCGCCAGCCCAGCTTAACATCAGCACGATCAATTTTGACATCGACTGGTTTCAGGCTGACCAGCACATTTTTAAGAATAATCCCGCGCCATAAATTACCGCCCTCATATTCATATTGAATAATTTTCTGGCGTTCCAGCACCTGATCCAGCAGGAATTTACTGCCCTGATTGGTCGAAAATAGTAAAGCCAGCACAGACAGCAGAAAAATCAGCGAAAAAAGCACCGACAATAGGATGCTTCTGAATATACGGCGCTTTTTCGGCACAACGCTATCTTGTGGTTCTTGTTCTGGCTGTGGTTGGTTCTCGACCATGATCTACTCAAATAACTATTTTTTAAAATGATGTTTTATAACTGCGACCCAATAAAGAAATGTAAACGAATCGGATAATTGTCATCAGACAGTCCAGTCGCTACATCTATACGTATAGGCCCAATCGGTGAAGCCCAACGTACACCCACACCCGCGCCATATTCGGTCGGATTATTGAATTCTTTATTATAGGCATTTCCGGCATCTGCAAAGACCGCAGCACGCCAGCCTTCCTTGAACTGATAATTATATTCTAATGAAGCCACGCCTAAAGCCTGACCACCTACTTTAAAGCCCTCAATTTCCGGAGAAAGGCTCTTGTAGTCAAAACCACGGATACTCTGGTCACCACCGGTGAAATATCTAAGGTTATACGGTACCTTGGCAAAATCTTCAGTGAAAATATAGCCTGCATCGGCACGACCCACAAACTGATGATCTGCATTTTCACCCAGCGAATAGATAAAACGCCAGCCCGCATTCACAATGGCCATATCTGCATCAGAGAGTAAAGCCTCGCTGCCCAGTTCAATCTTATAGGTCTGTTTAAAACCCTTGGTTGGGTTGACCCGACGATCGCTCTCGGTACGTGAAACTTCATAACCGACTAATAGCGATTGCTGTTCATCTTCGGTATTAAAGCGAAAAGCTTCTGGAATCTGGTTAAAGTCGACAGAACCATCCTGCTTCAAGCGATCCAGACGATAACGTGCGCCGAAAGTACGTTGCCAGCTACCACGTGGATTCTTGATAATCCGGTCTGCACCTAAGACTGCAGATTCAATCAAAAGGCCTTCACCCTGTGCGACACCTTCACGCTCTTCACGCTCATACCCCCCCACAATACTGACATAGTCATTCAGCGGATGGTGATAGGGAATATTATAACGTCCATCAATCGACTGACGGATGCCTGATAACTCGATGTTGGCATCAAATGAATGTCCGCGCTTGTTCACAATGGCACGGCGATATTGACCACGTAAACGGATATCGGTATCTGTGCCATAACCCAGACCCACTTCAGCACTGTTTAAACGGTCTGCATTTAAAGTCACAATCACTGGAATCTTTTTCTCTTCCCGTGCCTGTACTTTTAAACGGTCCTGTTCATTCTCTTTGGTTTGCTGCTCAACCCGCAAAGTTCTTAAATTTGCACTTTCCTGATCGCGGCTACCGGCAAACTGGTCTTCATCTACGACATTCTGGGTCACTTCCTGAGAAGAGGATACCGAGCGAGCTGGTTGCATCGTAGCAGCCTGATCTTCACTCCGTTTCTGTTCTTCAATCAGGCTTTGAATATCGGGTGCCAGTTCCAGCTCTTTATCAAGCGGATCAGGGCGAATCGCATCCACCAGGGTATAGTTAAAATAACGTGAGTTGGTCAGGTTGTTGGCCAGACTATTGACTCGCCAGAAGGTATAATCTGCACCCTCTTTCCAGGTGACTAGGCTTTCCAGTACGTCTCGGTTCAGCGGAAATTCCTTTTCAGGATCGCTCATTCTGAACTCGACATTGCCTAATTTATAACGTTCACCCGTTTCAAAACGCAGGTTCACATCGGCGGTATTTTGTGGCTGAGCAATCTTTACATCATGCAGACGCCAGAATGAATCAAAATAACCATTGTTATTGGCTGCTGTGGTAATGCGTGTCTTGGTTTTTTCATAATTACCATGATTGAAAATATCGCCTTCTTCCTGTTCAGGTAAAAGACTGATGACCTGGAATTGTGGCTGTTCGGCGCCCTCTCCAGTAAATTCAATATTTTGAGTACTGATCAAGACAGGCTCATTCGGGTTCACAAAAACTCGAACCCGGCTGTCAGAGATTTTTTCAAACCTGAACTGGGCATTATAATAACCCACTGCCTGCGCTGCCTGTCTGGACAAGGTGCGTAATTGCGGCAAAGCCGAATTAAAGTCGCCAAAAGACTCTTGGGTAAAACTGGATAATTTGGCTTTGACATTATTTCTTAAATTCAGATGGCCTTCAGGCACCTCTTTACCATTCAGCATACCTTTGCTTTGTGCAACACCTTGCCCATTTATGATCACCACATCTGCACTAATGCGAGGAACTCTTGCGGTCATGATCTGTCGTGGAGGACGGATTTTATAAAATAGCCGTTTGAACAGATTCGGACGTTTATCATCCTCAGCAACCAGTGGCCCTTGCACTTCTGGCAAGGTCAATCCGGCTTCATTATTTTTTACAATAATCTGGCTGTCTGCCTGAATCGATTGCATCAACTGATCGACATTCACCGGCGCCTGATTGATTTCCAGCAGTTCTTGCTGGCTGACATCAGCCACCACCGTTTCGCTGGTCTGAGTATTGCGATAGTTTTGTGCTTCCTGTTTGGCTTGCTCGGCTACCTGGTAAATTTCATTGGCCATGTTCTGGTCAATGGTCTGCATAGGCAGATCTTCCAGATCATCAAATTCGATCGGCGTAAATTCACCCAGACCAGATCCTGCATTTTGCTGTTGTTCCAGCATCAACATACTGTCGACTGGTACTTCCGGCTCCAAGGCTTCTTCAATTTTTTCTTTCGCTTCCGTTTCGGACGTAGCCACACCCTGACGAATCGCTTCTTTGGATAGCTCGTCTACCATTTCTGCCTGAGAAATGGCCACAGGTGTTTCGGGCTGTTCGGTTTGTGCCATGCTCTGATGGGATAACATCATAAAAAAGATGCTCATACACAGCTGCATACCACTATGCTGTGGTATGAGAGGCCCCATACTGCGATTTAGCATCGTTTTTTTAAAATTTTTCTTTGCAGGCATAGCAAACTCTAAACGAATACATTCTTTAATTGATTATTTGACCGAAAAATATAAGCTAAGGAGCTTAATTAATTGGTTTTTACCTTTACATGGCTGAAAGTATCTTACATGATTTTTCTCAATGTTTACGCATAACTGACATTTCTTAATAAAACTTAATGTAGCACGGCCTATATGAACAAAAATGAACATTTGTTAGCTTCTCGGCGCTTTTTACCGATGTTTCTGACGCAGTTTTTTGGTGCATTAAACGATAATGTATTTAAACAGGCGTTACTGCTGGTCATCACTTATGGATGGATTCAACAGCAATCGGCCAACATCAGCACTTTAAATAATCTGGCGGCTTTACTGTTTATCTTGCCGTATTTTATTTTTTCAGCCACTGCCGGTCAGATTGCCGACAAATACGAACGTTCACAGCTAATTCGCTATCTTAAGCTTCTGGAAATTGCCATTATGTTGCTGGGAACTGTCGGTTTTCTCATGGGTAATTTATGGATTCTGTTATTTGCCCTGTTCCTGATGGGCACCCATTCCACTTTCTTTGGCCCGATTAAATATGCCATTTTACCTGAAGTGCTGAAACCAAATGAACTGATGTCCGGCAATGCCCTGTTTCAGTCCGGAACTTCTCTGGCAATCCTGTTCGGTATGATTCTAGGCGGCGCAGTTATTGCAGCTTCTGCCGGCAACTTGATCTGGATCAGTTTAACCGTCATCAGCATCGCCTTGATTGGTTATATATCCAGTCGCTATATCCTGAAACAAAGTATTCCCGCGCCTGAGCTGCAAGTTGACTGGAATTTCTTCCGCACCAGCTTGCAGACCTTGAAATATGCCAAAAGCTTACCTCTGATTTTTACCATTTTACTGGGCAACTCATGGTACTGGTTTTATGGTGCAACCTATCTGACCCAGATTCCTCAGCTGACATTACAAAATCTGCATGCATCTGAAAATGTCGCCAGTCTGCTCTTAACCTTTTTTTCTGTCGGAATTGGTCTGGGTTCATACTTATGCCGTAAAATTGGTGGCAGCCAGGTCAATATCAAGATGGTGCCTTTTGGCGCGATCGGTCTGGTGATCTTTGCCCTGTATCTGGCCGCGAGTCTGGCCTTTGTTCCGGAGCGTACAGGTGCATTAATCGGCTTGGCAGATGTCTTTCAGCAAGGCTGGAGCTATTATCATGTGATGCTGGCCGTCACCTTACTTGGAATTAGCGGCGGTTTTTATATTGTACCGCTGTATGCCATGATGCAGGCGCATTCTCCCCGCTCACATCGTGCGCGTGTGGTTGCAGCAAATAACATTCTGAATGCCGTTTTCATGGTATCTTCTGCTATATTCTCGATTATTATTTTAAGTGTTTTAGAGCTTGATCTTAAAATACTTTTTTGTATTACCGCAGTATTAAGCGGCCTGTTTACTCTCTGGCTACTTTACCGGCTGAAACCAATGATCAAAACTGCAAAAGCGCCCTTGGAGGATTAATTCATGCGTCAATATACAGGTCTCGATAAACTGATTCACTCTTTTGACCAGGCATTACGCAGTCTAGTCCCGGGCACGACTTCGGCCCAACGTGAAAATCCGGCCCAACCGGTAGAAACACAGTTAACCGTCAGTGATGCACGTCATGTGGCAGGTTTAATGCGGGTCAATCATAGTGGTGAGGTTTGCGCACAGGCGCTGTACCATGGTCAGGCGATGACGGCGAAACTCCCGAATGTACGTCGCGAAATGGAACAGGCAGCGATTGAAGAACAGGATCATCTGGCTTGGTGTGAAAACCGCTTAAAAGAACTGGATAGCCATACCAGTCTGCTCAATCCGGTCTGGTACGGTCTTTCCTTCGGTATGGGTGCAATTGCCGGAATCGCAGGCGATAAATACAGTCTGGGTTTTGTGGCTGAAACAGAACGTCAGGTCAGCATGCATTTACAGCATCATCTTAGCCAGTTGCCACCGCAGGATGAACGTTCTCGTCGTATTCTAGAACAGATGAATGAAGATGAACTGCATCATCGGGATACAGCGTTAAATGCTGGCGGTGTAGATCTACCCGTTCCAGTTAAGATCGCCATGACAGGCATTTCCAAGTTGATGACCAAAACCAGTTATTTTATTTAAATCCCACTATTTTAATTTTAGCCCACTCATTTGTGGGCTTTTTAATACATCTAAAATCCTCACTGGTATCTATCAGCTCAAGGGATATCGTTATCTTATTGCTTATAAGTTCTATAAAATAATAGAGATTCCCCCACAGCATCCTTTTAATCTTTTTTGCTCATTTCAGAAAGCAGGTCCAGCTGGATTTCCTGAATTTGCGCCAACCGTTCCCATTGATGCAGCAACAGATGATCTAATTTTTCATGCAAATGCTGAATTTCCAGTTCGGCTTTTAAGTTGATCTGATAATCATTTTGCGAACGTAAGCGGTCTTTGGCTTCCTGTCTGTTCTGGCTCATCATAATAATAGGTGCCTGAATCGCCGCGAGACAGGACAGAATTAAATTCAACAGAATAAATGGATAAGGATCGGCAGGTTGTGTCACCATCACCACAGTATTTATCGTAATCCACAGCCCCAAGAAGATTGCAAAACAAATCAAAAAAGTCCAGCTTCCACCAAAAGTTGCAATTTTATCGGCGAGCCTTTCTCCCAAGGTCCACTTTTGCTCTAAGGTCGTTTCCACATTTTTAGTGATCAGTTCATGCTGATGCATGCTATGAATCACTTCGAACTCAAGGTCAGCCACTTCACCCTTTTCCGAACTTAATAATGAATGTACATACTGTATACGGTACCGGGTTAAATCTGCCTGGCAAATATAATCTTGCGGTGTCCAGCCTGGAATATCCCTGGCAATCTCTTCGGTAATGACTTTTCTGACTGTTCCCATCGGGGTGAGATTTTTCAGAAGAAAGTGCTTGCCGCATACCAAGCATTTATGGCTTTCATGTTTTTCTTTCATGATAATTCTCTTTTTAAACCGGCTCACTCAGCTATTATTTTGTTCGATATATTTGATTTGCTTTAATCATTTTTACCATTCGTAAATCAATTATGTATCAAGTGCGTCTGATTTCTTGAACTTATGAATCTCACTTCGATTTTATCTTGGATTGATAAAAGGCTAAGCCAAGCGCACGATGATCAGATCATTCAAGATAATTTTCAGATCGATTCAATCCTACTATCTATACATGACTTAAATTTACTATAATCATGATGATAATAAAAAAGGGGCTTCATTGTGCGCCATTCATACCATCTTGAAAAACATTATATCGAACGCGCGGGTTGGCTTCGTGCAGCTGTACTGGGGGCAAATGACGGAATTATTTCGGTCACCAGTCTGGTGGTGGGTATTGCAGCCAGTGGAGCATCCACAGAAATTTTATTGGTGACCTGTGTTGCCGGCTTAATCTCTGGCGCTGCCTCGATGGCGGCCGGTGAATATATTTCAGTTAAATCCCAGCAAGACATTGAAACCAATGATCTACTCATGGAAGAGCGCGAACTCCAGCGCCATCCCACCCATGAGTTAAATGAGCTCAAAACAATTTATATACAGCGTGGGTTGGAACCTGCTTTGGCACAACAGGTCGCTGAACAGCTGACCAACCATAATGCCTTGGATGCCCATGCTCGGGACGAAATTGGTATTTCAGCACATACCTCTGCCCAACCTTTTCTCGCTGCATTTTCTTCCGCCATGGCCTTTACGGTAGGTTCATTATTCCCTTTAATTTCAATCATGATTTTACCGGAACACTATCTGGATAAAGGCGTCATGCTGATTGGCGTTTTAAGTTTGGGGATGATGGGTGCACTGGCAAGCTATGCCGGTGGAGTAAGTGTCTGGAGAGGTGCTGTTCGGGTGATGCTCTGGGGAATTATCGCCATGTTATTCAGTGCATGGATCGGATCATTATTTAATGTGTCTGTTGCCTAAATATGTGTTTATTTTTTAGCTAGACAAAGAATAGGATTGAGCGGCTCTTGTATTAACATCACTGAAAAATGTTTTTTCAAAAACTAGCCGCTCTAACAAAACTTGAGTTTAATTAATATATGTTCGGTTTTAATTTAGATATTTAAAACCTAAGATCTATGCATGAGAGGTATTGTTATGGAAACTACGATCATTCTTGCCATCTTGGCGATCATTATCGTATTGCTGATCATTTTTTATAACAAGAAAAAGTGAAATAGCGATGATGCATTTTTACTGCTTTGAGGGTTTTTACTGATCTTAAAATAAATTCCAGAGCTTTAAATCAATCAAATATTAATTTCCTGTCGGAAAACCATGAAATCCCCATTGGATCACATAAAGAATCCCAAGGATTAAAATCACCGAAACCAAGATTTCTAATATTTTCATTTTTAAATGAGCTCTATACTTAAGCACCTCATCTTATCTGAATTTTTCTTTTCATCTAAAACAAAAAATTGAATCATAAAAAAGCCTGATCTTGTTTGATCAGGTTGGTTAATCATTCTTACTGGATAAAATTTATGAGCAAAAAATTAGGTGATTTGATTTAAATCAGCTGTTCAACTGTTGGGAAGCTATGTGATCCATGTTCGAACATGGCATCATGCCAGATATCAAACATGGGCACTTTCACATCCAAAGCCAAAGGCAATTTTTTTTCATTAAACTGCATATGTTGAAGATCGGATCCCCAGGCAATCAAATCAACATCCAAAGTAATCTGATGTGATGGACGTACTCGCCCTGATGCCTGTTCCAGCTGTTTGAGCAGCTCAATCAGGTCTTCACTAGACACCGAACTTCGCAATAAACACGCTGCATTCCAGTAATCTGCGCCGATGCCATCACGGCAAGGAATCATATAAATGGGAGAAAACTGAACTTCTCCCCATTCAGAAATACGTTGCTGTGCAGCTTGAAAGTGTTGCTGAGGATGACAATTACTCGCTAATGCTAGGGCGAAAATCGTTTCGGTGGCGTTCAAGACGTATCCCTACAGAATTGGCTTGCGCGATAATGGCAGGCTTACGGATCGTAATATTAATCGATTCAATTGCTGTAAAGGTAGTAAAAAGTGCATTCAGCACTAACTTTGCTGCATGTTCAATCAATTCAGGCTTGGCCTCTTGAATGACTTTGCTGGAAATCTCACAAATTTCTGCATAATTCAGCGTATCTGCAAGTGCATCTGAGTTTGATGCCTGTTCTAAATCGGTTTGAATGGTCAAATCCAGCATTAAAGGCTGAATAATTTGACGCTCCCAGTTAAAGCAGCCCACGACTGTCTCAACCTTTAAACCTTCAATAATAATGGCGTCCATTGGATTGCTCGAGAATTTAGTACTAACCAAATCCCTCTCAAGCTCCTTTACAAAGGGAGGAGCTTTTAAAGTCCCCCTTTTAAAAGGGGGATTTAGGGGGATTTTTCCAAGTCTAGATAGGGTTTAAGATTAATGCTTTAACAGCAGATTCGGATCTATGCTTTGCACCATTTGCAAACGCTGATCGGCATAGATATCGGTATACGGTGCAAGAATTCGCATGAAACGGTCGAAATACAACATTTGCTTGAATAGCAAGGCAAAGTCGCGCGGGAAGCGGATCCCGTGACGTTCACCCACAGCCACCATATCCATCATGATATCGTTCAAGTCAGCAGGATTTGATGTTAACAATTCCTGCGGATCTGCCATCAACACGCCACTGAATAAACGTTCCAGATCAGCAGCCAAGACTTTGGTATCAATCTGCACAGCGGTCATGCCCATTTTCAGCATGTTTTGCGCCATTAGCTCATAATTGGTATGTTGCAATGAATCCATGAATGCCATACATGCCGTCCATACTTCAGGCTTGAGCTGACCAACAATACCGAAATCAATAAAACCGACACGGCCATCTTCGAGTAGCATCAGGTTACCGGCATGCAGATCGGCATGGAAGCTGTTACACATCATCAAGCTGCCAAACCAGGTATTCATCGCAGTGATAAGTACTTGAGATGGATCTTTGGATACCTTTTTAACCACTTCAAAATCTGTCAAAGGCACACCGTATAAACGCTGCATGGTGAGCACACGACGGGTCGAATATTGATGATAAACCTTAGGTGCAGTCGCTGCCTGATTGTTGGTGATATTCAGGTAATTGACGAAATCATCCAGATTCTGTGCTTCTTCGATAAAATCGACTTCACGCACCATACGGGTTTTGATTTCTTCGACAATGTCAGCCAGTGAAGCAAACTTAACTTTCGGTACTGCTTTTTCCAGTAACTTGGTTGCCCAATGTAGGACGTTCAAGTCAGTGTACAAAATGGTCTCTACGCCCGGTTTTTGTACTTTAATCACGACATCTTCGCCAGACACCAGTTTGGCTGCATGCACCTGTGCAATAGATGCAGAAGCTAACGGCGTTTCATCAATCGATGCAAAGATTTCATCCAGATTGCGTCCTGCAAATTCAGAAGCCAACACTTGCTGGATATAGCTAAACGGTAAGCGTGGTGTCTGATCCAGACAGCCCTGAAATTCTTCAACGTATTCACGTGGAAACAGCGACGGTGTGCTGGCAATAAACTGACCCAGCTTGATATAAGTTGAACCTAAGGATTCAAAAGTTTCACGCATCAGTTTGGCATTGCTCGGCTTTTCAGTGGCATATTTAAAGCCCGCCTTTGCCGCAACGACTGCTGTTTCTCCCATACGGGCAACTGAACGTATTCCATCTAACCAGATATTGTTTTTCATAATGTCTTAGGAAAAATTAATTAAATGCAGTGTAGCAAAAAAAATTCACTTTGCAGGCTTATCTTGCCTGACAGATTGGGCAATCTGTATCTTTTTCGAAAGCGAGAATCCGCTGTTTAAAGCTCAGCCCATCCCATAACAACAGCTTTTGTCGAAGTGGCGTCTGGCCCAATCCCAGATATAACAAGGCATGATGTGCCTGCAAGCTGGCCATCACATTCGGTGTGGTGGCCAGTACACCGGAGTTTGCACAGCGTAGACTTTCATCAGCCTGGTTTTCGGGTGGAAACAGACAGGCATAACAGGCGGAATCCCCTTCGACCATAAACAACTGGCCTTGCAAGCCAATTGCCGAGGCACTCAACAAGGGCACATTCTGTTCAATGCAAATCTGGTTGACCAGATAACGTGTGGCAAACTGGTCGCAGCCATCCAATACCAGATCCTGATGTTCGATCAGGTGCGCTGCATTCTCAGCCGTTAAGGCCTGATTCACATATTCAACCTGTACGTTCGGGTTAATCTGGCCCAGCCTTTTGGCGAGAGTTTCTGCCTTATAAAATCCAATATCCTGCGGCATAAATGCCAGTTGTCGCTGCAAATTACTCATCTCGATGGTATCCGGATCGATCAGGGTAATTTTCCCCACGCCTGCGCGTGCCAGAAGTTCTGCCAGTGCACAGCCTATCCCGCCACAACCAATAATGCAGACATTAGAAAATTTTAACCGTTCTTGAGCGTCAATATCCCAGCCATCCAGAAGAATCTGACGGCTATACAGATGCAGTTCAGCATCGGTGAGTTCGAATTCTGGGGATATGGTATCCATGTTAAATGTAGACAACGTCTTTCCTTGTTTCGAAAATTTTTAACAATGATCGTAAAATTAGCTTTACTGAAGTTTCTAAAGGCTGATAAATCTCTGGAATATCAATCTCACATTCAATTCACAGCACATCAATAAATGGTTCGGCAATCGTTGAGGCAAATAGCATATCAGCTAAACGTTCGGTATCAAGATGCAGCCGCTATGGCTTGGCAAGATTTTTTGAATCACCTCAATTAAACGGTTCCGGCAAACAGCTCTTTCTCATTTATACAAGGTGTCAAACCTGAAGTTTTTAAAATCTTTGCTATTGAATTACCCTGTAAATAGAACTGCCTTGTTTAGCAATTCTGTAGTCTCTGCCTGTATTTGAGTATGAAAATGTATGAGTTCAGTGAGACCTAAGGCATCTGTCTCTAAATATGATTAATCTGAAAATACCAAGCAATCTTTTCAGCTTTCATAAAATCGTATGGAGAACATACATGACCGAGCATAACAATACTCAACATGATAATCGTGAAAAATTATGGGAATTGATCAAGGATGTTCGTTACACCATGATCAGCCATTTAACTGACACACATGAAATACACTCCCAGCCGATGACCATGCTGAACTCCGAGCAGATGAATGAACGCCAAAACTTATATTTCATCCTGCGTAATACCAATGATCTGGTCAAAGCAGCAGAAACAGGCCGTGGTCAGATTGGTCTGTCTTTTGCAAAACCATCAGATGGTATTTACGTGTCGATTAGTGCACATGCCCAGATCAGTACTGACCGCATTCTGATTGAACAGTTGTGGAATCCGTGGGCTGAAAACTGGTTTGAAGGCAAAGATGATCCTACCGTACGGGTATTGATTGCTGAAGCAATCAGCGCAGAATATTGGAATGTGACAGACAACAAAGTCACCCAGCTTTTTAAAGCCTTAAAAGGCGGCGTAACTGGTGAAGCGGGCGAACCGCATGCAGAACATCAAAAAGTGAATCTACAAGGTAATATCTGGTAATGAATGAGATTTAGCCTCTTGAAATTAAGAGGCTAATTTTTTGATATATTTAATTTTAAATATCAATGTAATTCCACTGTAATGACATAAAAAATTATAATTTTTGCTTGCCTTAATCTGCTCTCTTAAAAATATAAGCTTGGGAAAATCAGCTCAATATCTGACTAAAATTTAAGTAGAAGATTTATTTCCTAAAAAACCAAAAGGCTGCCATGGCAACCTTTTAGCATTCAATCAAAAAACTAATTTGAGAAACTAACTAACTAAATTAACTGACTCGCTTCATCTCTTGGACTTTGGCTATTTCCTGCTGTTTGAGTAAATTGCGCTGAATTTTGCCGCTCGATGTTTTAGGCAAAGCTTCTACAAACTCAATCTCTTTCGGATAGGCATGTTTGGATAAGCGTGAACGTACATAACTTTGCAGTTTCAACATTAAATCTTCAGTAGCAGGATAAGCCGATTTAAGCACTACAAAGGCTTTCACAATTTCTGTTCGTTCTGGATCTGGCTTTCCAACGACTGCGGATTCAAGCACTTCCTCACATTCAAGCAAGGTACTTTCTACATCAAAAGGCCCAACCCGATAGCCCGAGGTTGTAATGACATCGTCTGCACGCCCAATAAAATCAATACCGCCATATTCATTCAGCTTCACGGTATCACCAGTGAGATAATACTGCCCGACAAATGACTTGCGGTTATGCCCTGCATAGCCTTCAAACCACATCAAAGGTGAAGCTGAACAGTCGATAGCAAGTGTTCCAATACCGCCTTTTTCTACTTCCTGATGTTCTTTGTTCAATACAGCAAAACGATGCCCAGGAATGGCAAAACCAGCTGAACCGACTTTTTTATAATGCTCCAGGCCATGATGATTGGCGATCACCATACCCAGTTCAGTCTGTCCATATTGATCGTAAACATTCACATTTAAATCATGATTGAACCACTGAATTACTTCAGGCGTGAGCGGCTCACCCGCACTGCTTACCACGCGTAAATGCGAACTGATGCCTGCATCAAATTTTTCTTTAAAGCCAAAGAACATGCGAAATGCGGTTGGCGAACCGGTCAAGTTACTGACCTGATATTTTTGAATGATTTGTACGGCATTATCGACACTAAAGCCACGTTCATCCATGATGATGCTGTGCCCTAAACTGAGCGGCCCTGCAATGCCATAATACAGTCCATACGCCCAGCCCGGATCTGCCAGATTCCAGAAGGAATCTTCATCTCGCAGATCTACAGCGTGCAGCATATAACCCTTAAAGGCCAACAAGGCTTTTAAAGGCACAGGAACCGATTTCGCCAAGCCTGTGGTGCCTGAAGTAAACATCATCAGGAAGACATCATTAAACTGGCAATTTACCGGTTCAAACTCTTCCGGTTGTTGCTGTAAGGCTGTCCAGAAATCCGCATCTTGATAATTATTTGTCGCTGTTTGATGCACAGTCAGAATATTAGGAATATTGAAATCATGGAGTTTCAGTCGTTGTTCTTCATCAGTAACGATCAACTGGGTGCCAGCGGTACTGATGCGATGTTCAATGGCTTTACTTTCAAAAGCGGTAAATAAAGGTTGGTAAATGGCACCGATACGCCAGGTGGCCAATATGGTAATTAAGAGTGCTGGCGTTCTTGGCAGTAAGCCTGCAATACAATCACCGGCCTTTAAACCCAGAGAATGCATATAATTGGCCAGCTGTCCTGAAGCCATAGCCAGCTGTTCAAAGGTCCACTGCTCTGCGTCTCCGTTTTTGCCTTCCCAGATCAGTGCAGTTCGGTTTTGACCCAAGTAGCGACCACAGCATTCGGTATACGCATTGATGTTCTCTGCGTTTCCAACCAGATGTTCCTGAACCATATTTTCAAAATTAAAATCAGTATATGCCTGCTCTAGTGCCTTCATGACGACAACCTCTTTCCTATTGTAGTTTTCAGGCGACCTTGCCTGAGTTTATCCATTTGTATTTGTTGTTCCTGCTGATTCCCTCAGCATACTTTCTCAAATCTGCATTCATGCCCTAGGGCTAGAACATGAATAAGGCTTATTTTTCGATTATTCGTACTGTATGTCTTTAGATCATCATGTTCAGTTGAATCCTGCAATTTCCATATCCATCAACGTAAGTGCCAGATTTGAACATCAATCAAAGTCTGTTTTTTAAATTAAAAATCAGCGCTGACATACTTCACGTGCAATCACCAGACGTTGAATATCCGATGCACCTTCATAAATCTGGCTCACTCGTACATCACGATAGATACGTTCAACCGGAAAATCCGACACATAGCCATAGCCACCATGAATCTGAATCGCATCTGAACAGACTCGCTCTGCGATAGTTGAAGCAAACAATTTGGCCATAGAAGCTTCTTTTAAGCATGGCTGGCCAGCATCTTTTAAGGTTGCAGCATGCAAGACGAGCTGACGTGCGGCTTCAATTTGTGTCGCCATATCTGCAAGCCTGAATGCCACAGCCTGATGCTGCACAATTTCTACGCCAAAGGCTTTGCGATCATTGGCATATTCCACTGCAGCATCTAGCGCAGCCCGGGCCATACCGACAGATTGTGCTGCAATGCCGATCCGCCCCGATTCAAGGTTCGACAAGGCAATCTTATAGCCTTCTCCTTCCTGCCCCAACAAGTTGGCAGCAGGAATCCGGCAGTTATCCAGAACGATGGTCGCGGTATCGGAACAATGCTGACCCATTTTCTCTTCCAGACTGGACACGATATAACCCGGTGCATCGGTCGGCACCAGAAAGCATGAAATACCTTTTTTCCCTGCCGATTTATCAGTCACAGCAAAGACTAGTGCAATCTGTGCGTGTTTACCTGTCGTGATAAACTGCTTGGTGCCATTTAACACCCATTCATCACCATCACGTTCGGCTTTACACTCCAGCGAACTGGCATCCGAACCGGCCTGAGGTTCTGTCAAGCAGAAACAGCCGAGCCATTCACCTGTTGCCAGCTTGGTTAAATACTGTTGTTTTTGTTCCTCTGTGCCATAACGCTGGGTAATGCCACAAGGTAAAGAATTCTGCACACTGACAATCGTCGATATTGCACCATCACCTGCGGCGATCTCCTCTAGTGCCAAGACCAGTGACACATAATCCAGACCTGCGCCGCCCCATTCTTCAGCCACTGTCATACCCAATGCGCCAAGCTCACCGAGTTCTTTAAGTTCTTGTGCAGGGAATTGTGCAGTTTTGTCGCGTAAGGCCGCTGTCGGTTTCAGTTTCTGCTGCGAATAATTTCGCATCATGTCCTGAATCATTTTTTGTTCATCATTTAAAATCATTGAACTTCCCTTTCTATATCTATTTATTTACTTCAAGCTTTTTACTATTGAGATCGTTGGCACGTCGGATAAGGCGGCATGGATGTCGCCTGCGAAACTGAGATACAGGGATGTATCTTCAGTTTCGCAAAGGATTTTTGTTTCTTTTGATCCTTCAAAAGAAAATGCATGCTTAAGCAAATTCATTTAAATTCAATGAGAAATTGGTAGCTGTGCAAATCATCATGTCCTATATAAATCGAAAACTTATTTAGGCTGCATACGGATTGCGCCATCCAAACGAATGACCTCACCATTCAAATAACTATTTTCAAAAATATGTCCCACCAGATGGGCAAATTCCTGTGGTTTTGCCAGACGTGGTGGAAACGGCACCATTTGTCCTAAAGCATCCTGGACATTTTGTGGCATGCCTTTTAGCATCGGAGTTTCCATAATGCCCGGCGCGATGGTCATGACACGGATCGCTTCACGGGCCAGTTCACGTGCCAGAGGTAAAGTCATTGCGACTACTGCACCTTTAGAAGCCGCATAGGCAGTTTGACCAATTTGACCGTCATAAGCGGCAACTGAAGCAGTATTCACAATCACGCCACGTTCTTCTTCACCCGATTGCAACTCATATTTTGCAATTAAAGCCGCCGCATGACGCAACATATTAAAAGTACCATTTACATTAATATTGAGCACTTTTTGAAACATGGCTAATTCATGGATGCCGTTACGACCCAATACTTTGGCAGACGGTGCAATCCCGGCACAGTTGATCAAGCCATTCAGTTGACCATACGTGCTTTCAACATGAGCGAAGAAACTTTCAATGGCTTGTTCATCGGTAACATCGAGCTGTACAAACTCAGACTGTGCACCCAGTTGCTGCTGTAGTACTTCACCCTGCTCCTGATTCATATCGACCAGAATCACTTTGGCACCGTGTTCAACCAGATGAGTCGCTGTGGCTGCACCCAAACCTGAGGCACCACCGGTGATCACAATAACTTTTCCCTGAATGTTCATGTTTATTTCCTAGCGATTTTTCTATTTCAGATACGACTTAATATGCAGAGTAAACAGAGTTTTTATTCTGTACAATTTCCAAATATTGCATCTTGCATGATGTATTTGGACAATGAAAACAAGGATGTCAGACTGAATATGCATAAGCCTGCACTGGAATATAGCAAAGGCACCATCTCGATTGACCTGGTGAACGAAGCATTGCTGGATGCCAAACGGCTGCAATTTGATATCCCTGCCATTTTGAAAAAAGCCAATATCCCAGCAGAAGTATTAAATGCTCCCAAGGCACGCGTGTCGGTCAGCCAATTTGCCCAATTATGGACTGTGCTTGCAGACAGCATGAATGACGAATTTTTTGGCATGGACAGCCATGCCATGCGTCGTGGCAGTTTTAAATTGCTTTCGAAAATGGTTATGCAGGCAGATACACTGGAAAAAGCGCTGCAAAACATTCTGCAATTTCTCAACTTGGTTTTGGACGACCTGCAAAGCACGCTCATGGTTGAGGAACACTATGCCTATATCGTGATTTATGATTTAAAAGCAACCAAACGCATGTTTAGTTATGCGACGTATCTGATGCTGATTCATACCCTGATCTGCTGGTTAAGTGGACAACGAATTTTACTCAATCAGATTCAACTCAAATGCGCAGCACCCCTAGATGATTTTGATTACAAAGTTCGGTTCTGTGAACAGATTGAATATCAGGCCAGCGAAAACTATGTGCAATTTGATGCAAGCTATCTGCAACTACCGATTAAACAGGATGCTCAGTCTTGGTATCAGTTTATTCAGCAAACCCCACAAAATTTATTAGTACGTTTTAAAAACCCCTATGCCTTGAGCACCCAAATTCGCCGACAATTGCTACAGGTTTCACCAGCAGAATGGCTGGAACTGAATGAATTGGCCTTAAAAATGAATATGTCTGAAGCCACCATGCAACGGCGTTTAAAAAGCGAAGGTGTCAGCTATCAGCAATTAAAAAATGAGATACGCCGGGATACCGCCATTGAATTACTGACCCGTACTGAACAAAGTTTACAAGAGATTAGTGATCAGCTTAACTTCCAGGAATCCAGTGCATTTCATCGTGCATTCAAAAAGTGGACTGGCGTCAGTCCAGGGACTTATCGACAAAATAATATTAGATAATTTATATAAACTTAGACTTCAAAAATATTACCGAAAAATACTTGGATTATAAGCATATATTTTTATTATGATTATATATTTCAAGCCCCAAAACATATATTAGCAGGACTACACAGTCACCCGGAAAGCTTTGCAATTTACCCGAGAATAGATTATTTTTCACTCAATTTATAGCACTTTGCTATTGGCTGTATTCTCCATTTTCCTTTCGTGTTGAAGGTATCTCCATGTTAAAGATGACTGATGTGCTTGGGCAAAATCTTGTCCAAAACTTCTCTAAAGCTTTATTTTCTTCGACTGATCTGATCACAGAACAGTTGAATCAAGGGATTTTAAATGCATCGGATGCAGAACTGAAAGATGCAATTCTGCACTTCTTTAATCAGGTAGATGCTGTGGAAGCGGCTCAGGCCCTTGAAATTCCGGCAGAACGTATCAATGAATTACAACAAGGTATTGCCTTGAAAGATGAAAAATCTCTGGCAGACACTTTGAAAGTTGTAGCGCTTTGTCTGGCAATGGAAACTGGCAGTTTGGATCAGGTAGAAGTCTATAACTGTCTACAAGACTATCCAATGTAATTATTTTTAAAAATTCCTCGAAAGCGGTGCTCTGGCATCGCTTTTTTGTTTTTAGTTATACTGCGTTGGCGTCATGTCATTCAAAATACTTAAGGTTTCAGATGCAGTCAGGAATTTATAAAGAAAAAATCCAATAAAAAAGCGACCACATCGGTCGCTTTTTTATAAAGATAGATGACAGATTAATGTGGCCATTGACCCAAAGTTACGCGATCATTCCCGCCATAATCTTTAACCGTGCGGACTTGCTTATAACCCGCCTGTTTGAATAGATGTTGTACGGCGTCTGCCTGATTATAACCATGCTCAAGCACCACCCAACCATTCACGGTCAAATGCTTCTTGGCTTGCAGAATAATCATTTCAATATCGGCCAGCCCCTTTTTATCTGCCACCAGCGCACGTTCCGGTTCAGTCGCCAGATTCTGCATATGCACATCATCAGGGTCGATATAGGGTGGATTCGATACAATGGCATCAAAGAATTGACGGCCAAATGGTTTCAACCATGAACCTAGAACGAATTCTACATTCTCAATATCATGTTGTTCCGCATTATATTTCGCCACCTCAAGCGTAGGCTCGTAGATATCGGAAGCCGTTACTGTCCAGTTAGAACGTTCAGATGCCAGTGATAAGGCAATTGCGCCAGTACCTGTACCCAAATCTACTACACGGGCATCTTCAGGCAGGTCTAACTTCAATACCGTCTCAACCAGTACTTCAGTATCCGGACGTGGCACCAAGGTATCTTTAGTCACTTTGAGGTCCAAAGTCCAGAATGGCTGTGAACCAGTGACATAAGCCAAAGGCTCACCGGCAGCAATACGCGCCAACCCGTCTTTATACGCCTGTTCCTGTTCCGGCGTTAACTCCTGATCCTTTTTCATCAGCAGATCAAATGAATCAATCTTGGTGATGTGTTCCAATAACCAGGCATTTTCCTGACGTTCGTAACTTTCAGCTTCGCCGCGTAAAGCCAAGGCTTGTAAAATATTCATTATCCACCATTCTGCTGTGCAAGCATGGCCAACTGATCCGCCTGATATTCGCGGTGCAGACTATCCAGCAATTCGGTCAAATCACCTTCCATCACGGCATCCAGCTTGTATAAAGTCAGGTTAATGCGGTGATCGGTCATACGACCTTGCGGATAGTTATAAGTACGGATACGTTCCGAACGATCACCCGATCCCACCAGGTCACGACGCATTTCCGAGGTTGCTGCATCTGCTGCTGCACGTTTGGCATTTTCCAAACGTGATACCAGCAGTGCCATCGCTTTGGCCTTGTTCTTATGCTGTGAACGCTCTTCCTGACATTCCACTACGGTGCCGGTTGGAATGTGGGTAATACGTACTGCAGAATCGGTTTTGTTAACGTGCTGACCGCCTGCACCTGAAGCACGATACGTATCAATCCGCAAATCGGATGAATTGATTTCGACCGAGGTATCAACATCAATTTCAGGAAGAATCGCAACGGTACAAGCAGAAGTATGCACTCGGCCTTGTGATTCGGTCGCCGGTACACGCTGTACACGATGCGCACCACTTTCAAATTTTAGACGACCGTAAACACCGTCACCATTAATCAGGCAGATGACTTCTTTATAGCCGCCATGTTCGCCTTCATTTTCAGAAAGGATTTCAATACGCCAGCCTTGGTTTTCCGCATATTTACTATACATACGGAATAAATCGCCAGAGAAAATCGCTGCTTCATCGCCACCGGTTCCCGCACGAATCTCCAGATAAGCCGAGTTGGCATCATTCGGATCTTTCGGAATCATCAAGATGTTCAAGTCTGCTTCAAGCGATTCAATTAAAGCTTTATTCTCTTTAATTTCTTCCTGTGCCATTTCCTTAAAGTCCGGATCTGACAGCATGGCCTGAGCCGTTTCGATGTCTTCTTCAGCCTGTCTATACTTGGTCCAGACATTGGTAATTTCTGTTAAGTCATTATGCTCACGTGACAATTGACGGAAGCGCTTATTATCAGAAATGACTTCTACATCAGCCAGTAATGCGGTCAATTCTTCATGGCGGTCAGAGAGTTGGTCTAATCGTAAACGTAACGATTCTTTCATTTTCTAAAAAATCTCAAACATAGGCTGTGACTAAAAACCGATTTAGCACAGCGAAATCAAAAAATTGCGCCTAGTTTAACGACTCTGGCTTCTAATGAACATCATTATTGAGTAAGTCCGCGTTGCTATCATTCATGCTCTACAGCATTTGTTAACAAATATGATTAAAAACAGTGGAATTGCTTTTTTTATAGTCGATCTTATTCTTATTTCTTGCCGATTTTACAATTCGCCAAATAAAGCAGGGAATTATGAAGAAACATCTTCATATTGTTTTGGGCATGATTTGTTACATTTTCCGCATCGAAATAACTACAGTCCTGTAGATGGACACGGAGTGATGACATGAAACTCAACGCACTTTTAATGAGTACAGTTTTAGCTGCTGGTTCAATGATGACCGTAAACGCACATGCCGACAGTACAGCGCGTGTTGCAGCAGCAAGTGCTTTAGGTAGTGTTGCAGGTACAGCATTAGGTAAAAACATGGGCGGTAATACCGGCGCAACCATTGGTGCTGCTTTAGGTGGTGCTGGCGGTGCAGCGGTTGCAAGCAGCAAGAAAAACCGGACTGAATCTGCAATTGGTGGCGCTCTAGGTGGCGGTGCAGGATATACAGTAGGTAAAAATATGGGCGGTACTAACGGCGGTTATATCGGTTCAGCTTTGGGTGCTGCCGGTGGTGCTGCACTAGGTAACAAGATTGCAAAAGATAAAGCAGCTGAAAAACGCTCTAAACACTGGAAAAAACGTTACCGTTAATTTGCGCTCAGGCAGTTTAGACCAGACGCTACATTTAACATGAAAAGCACCTTTTGGTGCTTTTTTTATTGTGGCTTTAATACGTGAATTTTCAATTAATACATGGAATTATCCTGTCCACATCATGAATAAATTAAGGAGATAAAAATCACAATTCGCCAACACTGCCTTCATGCTGTTTTGCGCTTGCTAGATTAAATTTATCTCATCAACAAAATATAGCTAGATATATAAAAGGTGTCCTCATGAACTATAAATCTCTAATGATCGCTGTCGTAGCAACCTCAGCCATGGGTATGACAGCTGCCAATGCAGGCAATACAACCAATACAGCTTTAGCTTCTGCTTTGGGTGGTGTCGTTGGTGCCGCAGTAGGCAATAAAATGGGCGGTACTACTGGTGCAACAATCGGTTCAGCGATTGGTGGTGGTGCGGGTGCCGCAGTAGCAGCAAATAAACGTGACCGTAATGGTGCGATTATCGGTGGTGCCCTAGGTGGCGGTGCAGGTTATGCAGTTGGCCGAAACATGGCAGGCACCAACGGTGGTTATATCGGTGCGGCACTGGGTTCAGCAGGTGGTTCAGCTTTAGGTAAGAAAGTCAGCGAAGACCGTCGTTATGATGACCGCAGCGAACGTCGCTATAACTCTTCTCGTAACTACCGTTATAACGATTATCGCTATAACAACCGTCGTCGTTAAGATTCTCTCCCCTTATTCTTTCCTCCTTTATAAGCATCTTCGGATGCTTATTTTTTTGCCTTTATTTTTTATCTTTATCTTTTGGTTTACACTTATATCGATTTTTTTCGATATACAAATACATTCTAAAGTCGTATGCTTTTAGAGATGTTTATTTAAGAGTAATACTATGCGTACGCTTAACGATACCCAGTTCTCTATACTCGAACTGGTTCCTGTTCGTGACGACAAGAGCATTCAATTCGCGCTGAACCATGCGCTGGAACTTGCCCAAACAGCAGAAAAATTGGGTTATCGCCGGATGTGGCTGGCAGAACATCATAATATGGATGGTATTGCCAGTTCAGCAACTGCAGTTCTCTTAGGCTATTTACTGGCGAATACCAAAACCTTAACTTTAGGCTCTGGCGGAATTATGTTGCCCAACCATGCACCGCTGGTCGTGGCTGAACAGTTCGGCACATTGGCGACGCTCTATCCGGACCGGATTGAACTGGGTCTGGGCCGCGCACCCGGTACAGATCAAATGACCATGCGTGCCCTGCGTCGTGGCCGTCAGGAAACCGAAGATCAATTTCCGCAGGATGTTCTGGAAATTCTGCAATATTTTAAAGATCCAATTCCAGGACAGCGTATTGTGGCAACGCCGGGTCAAAGCACGCATGTACCTGTATGGTTATTAGGATCCAGTCTGTTTAGTGCGCAATTGGCAGCAAAACTCGGCCTACCTTATTCCTTCGCTTCGCATTTTGCCCCGCGTATGCTGGGTCAGGCCATTCAGCTGTATCGTGACAATTTCGAACCGTCTGAATATCTCGATCGTCCCTATGTTTCCATGGGCGTACCGATCTGTGTCGCAGATACCGATGAAGAAGCACAATATCTAGCGACTAGTGCCTATCAGCGGGTTTTATCACTGATTCGTGGGCAAAGCCTGAAACTTAAAGCACCAATTGATTCGATGGAAGGTCTGTGGTCGCCGCCGGAAAAAATGTCAGTCGATAATTTTTTTGCCATGGCTCAGGTCGGTTCCAAAGAAACCGTTAAAGCTGGGCTAGAATCGCTTTTAGCCAAATATGATGTGGATGAGTTTATCTTTACTTGTGACATCTATGACACTGACAAACGTCTGCACAACTTTGAGCTATTGATGCAAATAAAAAACGGTCAGTAAATGAATGAGAGTTGCATCTACCTATTCTCAGCAATGGGTAGATGTTTTTCATCTTTAAAGATAAATGACTAAAAGAAACATCCCAGTAAAATCATTTCTATCGACTACACCATTAAACTGCTTCTTCTTTGACAAATAACTCAACTTTATTTCCTTCGTCGATCTCGTCAAGTTAAAAGTCATTCCTTTTGGATTGCATATAAATCCATTCAGTCTTCAATAAAGTCAGATTTTATATTTTGGTCAAATAGATGACTGTCTAAGTTAAATTTTTCACTTTACCCTGGCTTGAGTTTTTGTTTATATCTCATACAAAGAAAATTAATTATTAAATAAATTCAAGGAATTCTAATGTCTACCAAGCAGGATCCACACGCTGGTATTTTTGAAAATCGCCCCGAACATTTTCAGCAGTTTACTGGAATTAAAGCACCCTCTTCCGAACTGCTAGAATTGGATTATGCAGATAAAGATATTGCTATTATTGGCACAGATCAGTTTACCGTGAGCCAGCTGGATAAAATCAGTCAACATGCCCGTTCGGTAAAAGTTTTCCAGATTAATCCTGCTTTTGTACTGCCCGGTTCCGACCGAATTCTGCAACGAATTATTAATCACCCATTGATTGGTAAAAATCGCCGCTTATTTAACAACCGCATTAAAAGCTTGCTTTCTCTGCGGTTTTTAGAAAATCAGGTGCAGAATTTGTGGCTAAGACGCCAGTTAATGCCAAATCTTGCATCTTCCCGTAAAATTTATCTGAAATCAGATCATTATTATGCTGCCCTACAACGTGAAAATTGCCGCCTGATTACCTGGCCGATTCTGAAAATTTCGGAAAATACAATTCATTGTATTAATGGTGAACAGCATCCGGTCGATATCATTATTCATACTTATTTAGCAGAAAAATAACTCACGCTGGCGAGTAAAAATGAAAAATTGGTAAGCTGATAATGAGATTTTTATTTACGTATCAAGAACCGACATGATGATTTATTCAACAAAATGAGCAAAGAAGACTCTTTTATATTTCAGAATATGATAGTTGGTATTTTCTTAGAATTATAAAATTCATACATTATTTCGATTAATCAATGCTTACTTGTAATTTTTAGCTATAAATCAAAGCCAAACCGCAGTTTGGCTCTGGCTGGTTTCTTAACCGATTCGACGTTTTAAACCGGTCATTTGCAACACACGTGTTGAGATTTCTTCAATCGACATTTCAGACACATTCAGGTACTTGATGCCTTCCGAAATATAAATTCCTTCAATCGCACGCAACTCCATCTGACACTGACTAAAGCTGGCATAACGGCTATTGGCCTTACGCTCAGAACGAATGGCCACAAGGCGTTCCGCATCAATCATCAGGCCAAACAGCTTGTTTTTATGCGGTCGCAGCACGGCTGGCAGTCGGTTATCATCCAAATCTTCTTCAGTCAGTGGATAGTTCGCCACGCGAATACCGAACTGCAAAGACAGATAAATAGAGGTCGGGGTTTTACCTGAACGCGATACACCAATCAGGATCAGGTCAGCTTTATCATAATGACGGGTACGTGCGCCGTCGTCGTTATCTAAAGCAAAATGAACAGCATCAATACGGGCCTTATAAGACTCAGAGTCGGTCACCGCGTGGGTCTGCCCGACTAAAGTTGTAGGAATCGTGCCTAATTCATCAGCCAACTTACTAATAAGCCCTTCAAATACATCGAGATTTACTGCATTTGCAGTATTAATAATGTCGCGCACATAGGGATCAACCAGGGTGTCAAATACCAGCGGTTTTTCACCGTCGACTTGAGCTCTTGCATTGATCTCTGCCACCACATTTGTGGCCGCTTCTTCGGAGCTAATGTAAGGGATAATATGAATGTCAAATTTCACATGTGGAAACTGCGCTAACAGCGAGTGTCCAAGAGTTTCAGCGGTGATGGCGGTACCATCTGAAATAAAGAAAACACTACGCTGAATTTGTTTACCTTCCGACATTAAAATTCTCCTCCAACATTTGTCTTAGTGCTATATAATCTTTATAGTAAACCGATCTTACATGACTGTCGCTTAGTAAAATCAAAAACCTAGATGATTTGCTATACTCTCATGCCGAGATAGTGATTAATACTGCAAAAGTGGAGTAACAACTTTGGAAGCGCGCGTAATTGGTCTGGAAAAATTAGGGAAGCACGACGTTGAGCTGGTCGGTGGGAAAAACTCATCACTAGGCGAAATGATCAGCCACTTATCAAATGCTGGTGTATCTGTGCCAGGTGGTTTCGCAACGACTGCCGATGCCTACCGTGAATTTCTCGAGCAAAGTGGCCTAAACGCTAAAATCAATGCAGAGCTTGCTGCACTCAATGTTGATGATGTAAATGCACTTGCTGAAACTGGCGCAAAAATTCGTCAATGGATTGTGGATACTCCACTTACGCCTGCATTAGAACAAGAAGTTCGTACAGCATTTGCAGAACTTTCTAACGGCAACCCTGACATCGCGGTTGCCGTTCGTTCTTCTGCAACTGCAGAAGATTTGCCGGATGCTTCTTTTGCCGGCCAGCAAGAAACTTTCCTGAACATTCGTGGTATCGATAACGTTCTGATCGCAATCAAAGAAGTATTTGCATCTTTGTACAACGACCGCGCCATCTCTTACCGTGTACACCAAAACTTTGCCCATGATGTAGTTGCACTGTCTGCTGGTGTACAACGCATGGTTCGTTCAGAAACTGGCGCTGCAGGTGTGATGTTTACGCTAGATACTGAATCAGGCTTCCGTGATGCAGTATTCATTACTGCATCTTATGGTTTGGGTGAAATGGTCGTTCAAGGTGCAGTTAACCCGGACGAATTCTATATTTCTAAACCGCTTTTAAATGCAGGCCGACACGCGATCCTTCGTCGCAACCTGGGTTCTAAGCACCAGAAAATGATTTATGGTGAAGAAGCATCTGCAGGTAAATCTGTCGTTGTCGTGGATGTGGAAAAAGCTGAACGCCAACAGTTCGCTTTAAACGACCAGGAATTACAAGAACTTGCTAAACAAGCGCTGATCATTGAAAACCACTACGGTGCACCAATGGACATCGAGTGGGCAAAAGATGGCGATGATGGCAAGATTTATATCGTTCAGGCGCGTCCTGAAACTGTAAAAAGCCGTGAAAATGTCGGCACCATGGAACGCTACCTGTTGAAACAACGTGGCACTGTAATTTGTGAAGGTCGTTCAATCGGTCAACGCATTGGTTCTGGTAAAGTCCGCATCGTAACATCTATTAAAGAAATGGACAAAGTACAAGATGGTGATGTTCTTGTATCTGATATGACTGACCCGGATTGGGAACCAGTCATGAAACGTGCAGCTGCGATTGTAACAAACCGTGGTGGTCGTACTTGTCACGCTGCAATCATTGCACGTGAGCTTGGTGTTCCTGCAATCGTTGGTTGTGGTAATGCAACTGAAGTTCTTGTAGACGGTCAGGAAGTGACTGTGTCTTGTGCCGAAGGTGATACTGGCTTTATCTATGAAGGCGCACTAGATTTTGAAATTCAAAAGAATTCAATTGAGTCTATGCCTGCTCTTCCATTTAAAGTCATGATGAACGTGGGTAACCCGGACCGTGCATTTGACTTTGCTCAAATTCCAAACGCAGGTATTGGTCTGGCGCGTCTTGAATTCATTATTAACCGTATGATTGGTGTTCACCCGAAAGCATTGATCAATATTGACAGCCTTCCACGTGAAACACGTGCAGCAGTCATGGCGCGTACTGCAGGTTATGCATCTCCAATCGAATTCTATGTAGAGAAACTGGTCGAAGGTATCTCGACACTTGCTGCTGCATTTGCAGACAAGCCAGTCATTGTTCGTATGTCAGACTTTAAGTCTAACGAATATGCAAACTTGATCGGTGGTAAGTTATACGAGCCAGAAGAAGAAAACCCGATGCTAGGTTTCCGTGGTGCAAGTCGCTACGTTTCTGATAACTTCCGTGATTGTTTCGAACTTGAATGTCGTGCATTGAAAAAGGCACGTGATGAAATGGGTTTAACCAATATCCAGATCATGATTCCATTTGTTCGTACTGTTGCTGAAGCGAAACGTGTCATTGAACTTCTTGCATTAAATGGTCTTAAGCGCGGTGAAAATGGCCTTAAAGTGATCATGATGTGTGAACTTCCAACCAATGCTTTATTGGCAGATCAGTTCCTTGAACATTTCGATGGTTTCTCTATTGGTTCAAACGACTTGACACAATTAACACTTGGTCTTGACCGTGACTCTGGTATTGTCTCTCACCTATTTGATGAGCGCGACCCTGCGGTTAAAGCGTTGCTTTCTCTTGCAATTCAAGCATGCCGTAAAGCTGGCAAATATGTAGGCATTTGTGGTCAAGGTCCTTCTGATCACCCAGATCTTGCACAATGGTTAATGGAACAAGGTATCGACTCTGTGTCTTTAAACCCAGACTCGGTACTTGAAACCTGGTTCTTCCTGGCTGAGGAAAAAGTGCAAAAAGCATAAGCAATTGTGAATAAAAAAGACCCTTTTATAGGGTCTTTTTTATGAGATAGATATTATGATTTACTGTTTGAAAATTAATAACTAAAGGCCTAATCGCAAGATAAACGATTGAATTTATAAATATAATTAAATCAAAGCTTATCAACACATGAAAACTGTAATGACAAACAAATACCAACAGTAAAGTCATATCAAAATGGCAATAATAATGAATAACCATTGGATGTTCGGGAAGATATTTTTAAGAGTGGTGATCCTTGCAATTTTGTATGGGCGCATTTTTAATGAGAAATATGATTGAAAATCCTCAATTAATCTATATCTTACGATAAGAGGATGTTTGTTTTCAAAACAGAATTCAATACAATCTTGATCAAAGCTATTATCAGTTCACATTTATATATTGAGATTCAGTCTATATGCAGATTTACTTGGCACGAAACAATCAACAAGCTGGTCCATATACGCTCGAGCAATTGAATCAGATGCTGGCGAATCAACAAGTCATGCTGACTGACCTGGCATGGCATCAAGGCATGACAGAATGGAAAGCCTTAGGTGAACTTACCCAAGGAAAATCGGTATATCAACCTGAAGGTTATGTCGCTCCGGCAGTCACACCTGAAACACCGATATTCCAGAACAGCCAGCCAACGACTTCGGCCTACTCACAGCCTCATACTCAAACAGCGACTCAAAAAAATGAACTCGCCAGTATTCCAAGCCGTATCCTGGCCAAAATTGTAGATGTGTTACTGTGGTTACCAGCAACCTTCATTTTGACTGCATTTTTTACCCCTGAACAGGAAACGCGGTTTGCACAACTGAATGAAGAGTTCATGAATGTCGTGCTGAGTAGCGATGCAGATCCTGCACTGGCCCAACAATTACAGACTCAAATGTTTGAGATGTTTTCTCAGCAGGCGTGGCTTGCCACAGCGGTCTATTTGATTATCATGCTGGCCATTCAAGCCTTTCTGATTGCCAAATCAGGCCAAAGTATTGGTAAAAAGCTGACAAAAATCAAAATTGTAGATGCCGAATCAGGTGAAAAGACCAGCCTGTTACGCGCCTTCACTATTCGTAGCGTATTTTTCATATTTTTAAATATTGTATTTATGCCACTGAGTTTAATTATTGACTGGGCCTTCGGGTTGGGCAAAAAACGTCAAACCTTGCACGATAAACTCGCAAAAACGCAAGTTGTGAAACAATAGTGCAGGAATACACAAAATGGGATGAATATCATCCCATTTTGATTACAGAACTTTGAAATTGAAATAAAATTCCCATAAATCCCCCCCAATCCAGACCAGCAAAATCGGTTTTTATTACAGGCATTTAAAGCGCCCTAGATATAGCTTAGTTCGTGAATCTCAGGCATAATGCCCTACAACGTAGCGGTGTATTGTGATTAATAGGATGTTTTGTAAAATTCAGCCTTTTTTGTCATGTGCACTTTAATCGCTATCCCATATTAAATTAGGGAATGGGACTCTTCACCGAGGTTGTAAAATGAGACAAACGATTTTAGCTGTATTGTCTTTATCTGCGATGACTGCACTCTTGACCGGGTGTGGTGGTGATATGGTACTTCTGAACTCTAAAGGTCCAGTTGCAGCAGGTCAAAGTAACCTGATGATGACTGCGATTTACTTAATGCTATTGGTGGTTATTCCATCAATCATCATGGCATTATGGTTCGGTTGGAAATATCGTGCATCGAATAAAGACGCAGACTATAAACCTACATGGACACACTCTACTGCGATTGAAATTGTAGTATGGGGTATCCCTGTCATTATTATTGGTATTTTAGCTTGGTTAACTTGGTGGGGCTCCCACAAGTATGACCCATACCGTCCAATTGAAGCAGATAAAGCGCCATTAACTGTTCAAGTTATTGCTGAGCAATTTAAATGGATCTTCATCTATCCTGAGCAAGGCATTGCAACTGTTAACGAATTGCGTTTCCCAGAGAAAACTCCGGTAAGCCTTCGTTTAACCTCTAACTTCACGATGAACTCGTTCTTCATCCCGGCGTTAAGTGGTCAGATTTATGCAATGGCAGGTATGCAAACTCACCTCAACCTATTAGCTGATGAAACTAGCCCAGCTGAAGGCTACCGTGGTTTCTCTTCAAACTATTCAGGTTACGGCTTCTCACAAATGCGCTTCCGTGCACATTCTGTGACTGATGCCCAGTTTGCCGAATGGGTTTCTGCTATTCAGGCAGGAAACGGTACTTCAGTTAACCCTAATGCAGTACAAAAAACTGTTCTAGACCAAGCTGAATTTGCAAGCTTACGTGACGGTAACCGCGGTGTTCACCAGATCGAAGCGATTATTGCAAGAGCTAAGACTCCTGAAGAGAAGGCTGCTGCTGAAGCAATGAAGCCTTACCCTACTAAGCCACATCCTGTGACTTACTACTCTTCTGTAGAGCAAGGTTTGTTTGAATCTGTGATTCACAAGTATATGAGTAACTACCACGGTGCTGACCATTCAGCTCCTGTAGAAGCTGCAGCGACTGATGCTGTTGCTCATGAAGCGTCTGCTTCTAAAGCTCATGTAGCTGGTGAACATGCGACTGCTTCTCAAGGAGAATAAGACATGAGCTTCTTAGGTAAGTTAGGTCCGGATGCAATTCCTTACGATCCAATCGTATTGGCAACTGTTGCAATGATGATCTTGGGTGGTATCGCAGTTGTTGCCGGTATTACCTACTTCAAAAAATGGGGCTACCTGTGGAACGAATGGTTCACATCTGTAGACCATAAAAAAATTGGTATCATGTACCTGTTCGTATCGATCATCATGCTGGTGCG
The DNA here is from genome assembly GCF_053543775.1 of Acinetobacter endophylla. Lineage (NCBI taxonomy): Bacteria > Pseudomonadati > Pseudomonadota > Gammaproteobacteria > Moraxellales > Moraxellaceae > Acinetobacter > Acinetobacter endophylla. The sequence continues at coordinate 37,092 of NZ_JBLVOM010000247.1, forward strand.
TGGTTTCGCCGATGCGATCATGATGCGTCTTCAGCAGTTCCTTGCAAAAGGTGGCGGCGAAGGTTATTTACACCCTGAGCATTACGACCAGATCTTTACCGCGCATGGCGTGATCATGATCTTCTTCGTGGCAATGGGTCTTGTTGTTGGTTTGATGAACATCTCTGTACCGCTTCAAATCGGTGCACGTGACGTTGCATTTCCATTATTAAACTCACTCAGCTTCTGGTTATTCGCCGGTGCTGCGGGTCTAATGATGGTGTCACTCGCGTTAGGTGAGTTCGCTGCAACAGGCTGGATGGCATACCCTCCACTGTCTGGCATTGAATACTCTCCAGGCGTAGGTATGGACTACTATATCTGGGCACTGCAAATTTCAGGTCTGGGTACGCTATTAACGGGTGTTAACTTCTTCGTTACCATCATCAAAATGCGTGCGCCTGGCATGAAACTTATGGAAATGCCAATCTTTACCTGGACATCTTTATGTACAGCAGTATTGATTATTGCGGCTTTCCCAGTGTTGACTGCAACAATTGCAATGTTAACGCTTGACCGTTACTTCGGTTTCCACTTCTTTACTAACGACTTGGGTGGTAGCCCGATGTTGTACGTGAACTTGATTTGGACTTGGGGTCACCCGGAAGTATATATCTTGGTATTACCAGCATTTGGTATTTACTCTGAAGTTGTTGCGACTTTCTCGCGCAAAGCATTGTTCGGTTACAAATCAATGGTGTATGCAACAGTAGCAATCACAGTATTGTCATTCGTTGTATGGGTTCACCACTTCTTTACCATGGGTGCAGGTGCCAACGTTAACGCGTTCTTCGGTATCATGACCATGATTATTGCGATTCCTACAGGTGTGAAAATCTTCTCTTGGTTATTCACCATGTACAAGGGTCGTATTGTTTACACTACTCCAATGCTATGGACACTAGGCTTCCTGGTAACTTTCGGTATCGGTGGTTTAACAGGTGTATTGATGGCGGTTCCACCAGCGGACTTCCTGGTACATAACTCTTTATTCCTGATTGCTCACTTCCATAACGTAATTATTGGTGGTGTAGTATTTGCGATGTTCGCAGGTATCATCTTCTACTGGCCGAAAATGTTCGGTTGGAGACTGAATGAGACTTGGGGTAAAGCAGCGTTCTGGTTCTGGTTCTTCGGTTTCTACTTTGCGTTCATGCCACTTTATATCCTTGGTTTCATGGGTATGACACGTCGTTTGAATACATTTGACAACCCAGAATGGGACCCGTATGTAAATATCGCGATGTTCGGTGCAGTTCTGATTGCGCTTGGTATCGTATGTTTCATTCTGCAAATCGTGGTTGGTTTCTTACAACGTGACCAACGTCTGGATTTGACTGGCGATCCATGGGATGGTCGTACCCTTGAATGGGCGACATCTTCTCCTGCTCCGTTCTATAACTTTGCTCATCTTCCAAAGATCAATGGTATTGATACTTTCTGGATCGAGAAAGAAAATGGTGTTGCGTATGCAAAACCAACGAAGTACGAAGATGTTCATATGCCAACTAACCGTGCTGCCGGTTTCGTTATCGCGATGTTCATCACTGTTATGGGCTTCGGTTTAATCTGGCACATCTGGTGGTTAGTAGTTGTTACGTTCATTGCTTCTATCATTAGCTTCATTGTGTCTTCTTTCACCAAGAAAGTGGATTACTATGTTCCAGCTGCTGAAGTTGAACGTATTGAAAACGAACGCTATGCGATTCTTGAAAAACACTTGAAGAAGGACTAAGACAATGGCTGAAGTACTTCATCACGATAACCACGGACACGATGAGCATCATCATCACGATGATACTGACATCACCGTCTTTGGTTTCTGGACTTACTTGATGAGTGACCTTGTCCTGTTCGGTACACTCTTCATTGCGTTCGCTGTTTTGAGTAGCCACATTCCTGTGGGTACTCCAAGTGCGAGAGACCTGTTTGGCGACTCTTTAGGTTTCGTTCTTACTGAAACCTTCGCCCTCTTGATCTCTTCTGTAACCTTTGGTTTTGCAGTTCTTGCTGCATACAAAAAAGACGTTGCAAAAGTACTGACTTGGTTAGCGATTACTTGGGTATTCGGTGCTATCTTCATCGGCATGGAACTATATGAGTTCAATCATTTAGTTCATGCGGGTCACGGTCCAAGCACAAGTGCGTTCTTATCTGCGTTCTTTACTTTGGTAGGTACGCACGGTATTCACGTAACTTCTGGTCTGGTCTGGATGATCGTGCTTATGGTTCAAATCAAGAAATATGGTTTGACTCTTGCAAACACGCGTCGTCTAGCTTGCCTAAGCTTGTTCTGGCACTTCCTTGACATCGTTTGGATCTGTGTATTCAGCGTAGTTTACTTGATGGGAGTTCTGTAATGAGTCACGATCATAACGCTGCTGGCGAATCACACGGTAACGTTAAGCAATATACTGTTGGCTTCATCCTTTCTGTCATTCTTACCGTAATTCCATTCGGTATGGTGATGGCAGGCGGTTTTGGCCGTGGTATCTTGATTACTGTCATCGCGATTACTGCGGTTGCTCAGATTCTTGTGCAGTTAATTTACTTCCTGCATATGAACTCTTCTTCAGAGCAACGCTGGAACGTGATTGCATTCGTGTATACCATCTTAACTATCGCTATTCTTTTAGTGGGTTCTGTATGGATCATGAATTACCTACACTACAACATGATGATCTAAACTGGTCGTCATGCTGAAAAAGTATTTATTCCTGACTAAGCCAGGAATTCTCTTCGGTAACTTTGTTACCACTTTGGGTGGCTACTTCGTAGCCACTCAAGGTTCTGTAGATTTCCTTCTCCTGCTTATTACCCTTCTCGGTACTACGCTTGTCGTAGCATCAGGATGTGTGGTCAATAACGTGATTGACCAGGACATCGACCAAAAAATGCAGCGCACCCAAAACCGTGCTCTGGTCACCAAAACCATTTCCGAACCTGTTGCCCTGGCCTTTGCCCTGGTATTAGGCATCGCTGGTTTTAGTCTTTTATGGTTCTGGGTAAATGCGTACGCTTTCCTATTCGCGGTGATTGGTTTTGTCGTATATGTTGGTTTCTACAGCCTATGGACAAAACGAACCACAATTCATCAAACTGTTGTAGGCAGTATTTCTGGTGCAGCTCCACCTGTCATTGGTTATACCGCAGTGGCCAATCAATTTGACCTCGGTGCGTTACTGATCTTTTTAGGTTATGCGCTATGGCAAATGCCTCACTCATGGGCGATTGCGATTTACCGCTTTGATGATTACAAAAATGCAGGTATTCCGATTTTGCCTGTGGCGCGTTCGATTCATCGTACCAAGATTGAATCACTGGTTTATGTGGTGTTATTCACACTAACCATGAATGCGTTATTTGTCTTTGGTTATGCCAACTGGTTCTATGCAGTGATTTTAAACTTACTGTGCATTTACTGGTTGTATATCGGTGTCATTGGCTTTAAAGCTGAAAATGATCAACTTTGGGCAAAGAAATATTTCTTGTTCTCGGTGATCCTGATTACTGTCATCAGTATTATCTTTAGTTTTACCTCAACTGCACCATCTACACAGATTGTGTTTTTTTAAAAAGATAGAGTTAGTCTCTATCTTTTTTTATTTTGATTTTTCCTAGCCCCCATTCCAAGTATCTGTAGAGCAGAATCAAAATTTCAGCTTTAGAACTTAACCCCTCATTTCTTATCTCTGATAAATTTACCTATTTTTGACTTTAGCCTGACATTGATAATGTTTATGCAGATTTTAAGTTAGAAAAAGTCACTTGATATTGTCGATAGTACATTTGATGAATTTATCCACTCTAAGCCTGTTTAAAGCTATAACGATTTTCTAGCAAGGTATGCAGAGATAGAGATAATTTCGCAAAAATGTCTTATTTGATTGAAATTATCCCTAAAGATCACTACAATTCCCCCTTCGCAAACACTGCGACACAACTTTGGTTGTGACTCCTTGCTTCAATTTACTTAAATTGGGGCTGTCCAAACCGTAAGGAGCTGACAATGCGTCATTACGAAATCGTACTTTTAGTACACCCTGATCAAAGCGATCAAGTCGTTGGTATGGTAGAACGCTACCTAACTCACATCAAAGAAGCTGAAGGTCAAATCCACCGTCTTGAAGACTGGGGCCGTCGTCAATTGGCTTACCCAATCAACAAGATCCACAAAGCTCACTACATTCTTATGAATGTTGAGTGTGGTCAAACTACTCTTGATGAGCTTGAAGAATTGTTCCGTTATAACGACGCAATCATTCGTAGCCTTATCATTCGTCGTGAAAACGCTATCACTGAAGAGTCACTATTGGCGAAGAGTGCTGAAGAAAAACGTGCGCGTAAAGCTCAACGTGAAGAAGCACAACACGCTCAAGACTCTGCTGAAGCTTAAGGAGAACATAACATGGCACGTTTTTACCGTCGTCGCAAGTTCTGCCGCTTTACAGCTGAGAACGTTACGTACATCGACTACAAAGATATCGACACTTTAAAACAGTACATCACTGAAAACGGCAAGATTGTTCCTAGCCGTATTACAGGTACTAAAGCTCGTTACCAACGTCAATTAGCGTTAGCTATCAAACAAGCTCGCTACTTGTCTTTGATCCCTTACACTGACAATCATAAGTGAGGTTGAGCTGTGGATATTATCTTATTACAACGCATTAAAAACCTAGGTAAACTAGGCGATAAAGTTTCAGTTAAAGCTGGTTACGGCCGTAACTTCCTTATCCCACAAGGTATGGCAGTTGCTGCAACAGAATCAAATACTGCTGCTTTTGAAGCTCGTCGTGCTGAACTTGAGAAAGCTGAAGCTGATGTTTTAGCTGCTGCTCAAGCACGTGCTGACCAATTGAACGAAGTGAACATCGTTATCACTGCGAAAGCTGGTGACGAAGGTAAACTATTCGGTTCTATCGGTACTCGTGACATCGCTGACGCGTTGACAAATGCTGGTCTAGAAGTAGACCGTGCTGAAGTACGTCTTCCAAATGGCGCGCTTCGTCATACTGGCGAATTTAACATCGCAATCCAATTGCACCATGATGTTACTGCAGAAGTTCTAGTTACTATCGTAGCTGAGTAATTTCTCGCCTCAAAAAGAGCATGCGAAAGCATGCTCTTTTTTTATCTCTAAAAAATATAATCTAGCCAACACTGTCAAATTCATTTTATTATTCGTGTTTACAAAAAATTGCACTTCGCATTTTTGATCAGAGCGCGTATCATTTCATCTCGTAGTGAATAAACGCTATTCATCTCCGACGATATTTAACCATTGTATTTAAAATCAGGGATTTATATGTCACAGGCGAATGCCAGCAAAAAGGTAGCTACTGCTAAACCGGAAATTGTTACTGAAAATAGCAATCTCAAGGAGTTCCGTACTCCGCCACACAATTTAGCAATTGAACAGGCTGTACTTGCTGCCCTTATGACTGTGGCTGAATCTTTTGAACAGGTCGGTGATGTGCTGACCGAAAATGATTTTTATGCCACCCGACATAAATATATCTTCCGTGCTATTGAGCAGCTCTCTAAAGAAAACTCACCTTATGATGCCGTTCTGGTGCATGACTGGCTCATCAAACAGAATTTACTCGATGCCATTGGTGGTGAAGAGTATTTAATGCAGCTGATGGCAGATTCACCATCGAGTTTCTATAACCTGGAAACTTACGCTGGGAAAATTAAAGAGTTTGCTACCCTGCGTAGCATGATTAAAGTCAGCTCTGAAATTTTACAAAATGCCTATGACACCAAAGGCCGTACCGTCAGTGAAATTCTGGATCTGGCTGAGACCAATATTTTCTCGATTGCCGAACAACATAATAACAATGCCAAAGCACAAGGACCTAAGCCGATCAACTCGGTCGTCGCAGACGTATTTGATAAATTAAATGAACTGTCACAAATGGAAGGCAGCATTACCGGTTTAACTACTGGTTTTGTGGAACTGGATAACAAAACTTCCGGCATGCAATCCGGTGACCTGATTATTGTCGCGGCGCGTCCTTCCATGGGTAAGACCACCTTTGCCATGAATCTGGTCGAAAGCGTTTTATTCAATAACAATCTGCCTGCTCTGGTCTATTCAATGGAGATGCCTGCCGACTCGATCGCCATGCGTTTGATTTCTTCATTTGGTCGCGTGCACCAGGGACATTTACGTTCTGGTAAAATGGACAGTGATGAATGGTCAAAAGTCACCAGTACCATTGTGCATTTACAAGAAAAAAATCTGTATATCGATGATTCTTCTGCGCTGCCACCAACAGAATTACGTGCCCGTGCGCGTCGTATTGCCAAAATGCATGGCGGAAAACTAGGCTGTATCATGGTCGATTACCTGCAGCTAATGAAAGTCCCTGGCATGGGTGATAACCGTGTTGGCGAGATCTCGGAAATTTCCCGAAGCTTAAAAGCTTTAGCGAAGGAAATGCAGTGTCCGGTAATTGCCCTGTCACAGCTTAACCGATCGCTGGAGAACCGTCCGAATAAACGTCCGGTGATGTCCGACTTGCGTGAATCCGGTGCGATCGAGCAGGATGCCGACTTGATCATGTTTATTTACCGGGATGAGGTTTATAACAAGGAATCTAAAGAAGCTGGCACTGCCGAAATTATTATCGGCAAACAGCGTAATGGTCCAATTGGTACCGTACGTCTGGCATTCGAAGGTCAATATACCCGCTTTAGTAATCTCTCGCCTGAGTTCTATGCTCAGTATGATGACGAAGAGTAATCAGGCTCTCGTCATCACATTTCCATCGTCCCTCTAGGAGTAATTTAGGGTGCGCCAAGCTACAGTTTATATTGACAGCGCTGCGCTGCAATATAATTTAAACCGTGTCAAACAACTTGCCCCAACCGCGAAAATCGTCAGCATGGTGAAAGCCAATGCTTATGGACATGGAGTTAAAGACTGCTTAGCAGCCTTAAGCGAAACCGATGCCTTTGGTGTCGCCTGCCTGCAAGAAGCCTTGGAAATTCGTGAATTGGGCTATCTACAGCCAATCACGCTCATCGAAGGGATTTTTTCTGCAGATGAAATGCCAATCGTAATCGAACAAAATATTGAAGTCATTGTGCATCAACAGGCTCAAGTCGACTGGTTAATTGCACATAAAGATGCCTATATCGCCAAAGAACTTAAAGTCTGGGTCAAACTGAACAGCGGCATGAACCGCCTAGGTTTTAAGATTGATGTGATCAAAGATGTGATTCATATGCTAAAAGCCGAAGGCTTTACTTGCGTGCTTGCCATGCATTTTGCCAATGCCGATGCCGAGCATCCACTGAATGATGAACAAATCCGTCAATTCTTAGAAATTAAAAATGACTGTGCCCCACTTTTAGCCTCTTGCTGTAACTCGGCTGCAATCTATAAATATCCAGAATTGCATTTTGACTATATCCGTCCCGGGATCATGCTCTACGGCGCGACGCCTTTTGCAGACCGAGACGTACATGATCTGGATCTAAAACCGGTCATGACCTTTACCGCCGAGATTATTGCCTTGAATGAGATTCAAGCGGGTGAGCATGTCGGTTACGGTTCTACGTTCACAGCTGAACAGGACATGACTTTAGCAATTGTTTCAATTGGCTATGGTGATGGCTACCCTCGCGCTTTCCCTAAACAGAACTATGTCGCGATTAATGGCCAGCAAACTCGCGTGATCGGCCGCGTAGCGATGGATATGATCGCTATTGATGTCACAGGGTTAGAAGTGCAATTGGGCACAGAAGTCGAACTTTGGGGTAAAACCCGTCTGGTGGATGATGTGGCTGAAGCGAATGGCACGATTGGTTATGAACTATTATGCCGACTGAGCAATCGTCCACTACGCAAAATGGTCTGATCTAGTCTTCAAAGTAAAAAAAGCCCAACATAGGTTAGGCTTTTTCTTTAGGCTGACTTTTGTTCTTCGCCCTGTTCTATGCATAATTGCATTAATAAGGCATCGACATGGCTTTGCTGAAAGGCAAAAGGATTAAAGTCATCAAATCCCATTTCCCGACAGAATTGCTGGATCTGACTGCGTTTGGAAATATATTTCATGGACCAGTCCGGGAAACTTGGATATTCAATTTCCTTGGTCTCAAATAATTTAATATCCTGATGGCGAGGATCTTTATTCAGTCGCTCCACCAGCAGACTTTTTAAAGTGGGACATTCACCTTCGAGACATTGAAAAAAATGACCATCTGCGAAATACAGTACACCTGTCACTTGATGCTGGTAATTAAAATCACGAGCTTCTTTCAGGATATTCGCCAAATCTTCAAGTAAGTCAGGTTTGGGAGAAGTACTTTTACTGGCATAACAAAATTGGTACATGTGCTAACTCCTCTTTTTTTATTATACCTGATGCATAGAAGTTAACACTGTACGCGAAAAACCTGAACCCGGATAGGTTTATTATAAGAAATACTCATTAGAGGGAACCGGAAGTTCCGCCAATCCTTTTTTCAAGGTCTCTGACCATTGCCGGCTGATTGACGTGAAATACTCATCATCTTCGGCAATACGCTTGCCTCTTGGCATGATCAGACTGTCTTTTTTATAGACCAGCACATCGAGGGGCATACCAACCGATACATTGGAACGTAGGGTCGATGCAAATGAAATCAGGGAACAGCGCAAAGCTTCATCCAGCGGCATATCATAAGTCAGCGCACGATCCAGGATCGGCTTGCCATATTTACTTTCGCCAATCTGGAAATACGGCGTATCGCGTGTGGCACAGATAAAGTTCCCTTGCGGATAGACATGATAAAGCTGCATATCCTGATCTTTAAGTTGCCCCCCGACCAGCAGATTGCAATAGTAATTGCTTTGTTCCGAAATATCGCTCGTAACATTCGCAATCACTTTTTTCAGCATACTTCCAACCAGCTCAGCGACATCAAACATGGTGTGCAGACTCAAGATATTGGGTTCCTGCTTCAGTTCGAGCTGATTTTTGATATGCCCAATTACGGCTTGTGTTGTTGCCAGATTTCCGGATGCCTGTATGACGATCATACGTTCACCAGGAATACCAAAGGTATACAACTTTCGAAATACAGAAATGTGATCTACTCCGGCATTGGTCCGGGTATCACTGATAAAAAGCATACCTTGCTCTAAACGTAGTGCACAACAATACGTCATTCATTCGTCCTTATTAACATCCTAGCACTTGAACGATGGAATGCATGGATTCCACACCGCCCTTTTCTCTGACACCGCGTACCGGCGCCACATCCCAATAATCCCGTCCAATCGCCACATAAACATGCGAACTTGGAGTAAACAACAGATTACTGACATCAAAACAATACCATGTCTGGTCTACAAACACCTCTACCCAAGCGTGACTGGCCAGATGCGAAGCATTTTGTGCATATAAATAACCAGAAACATAGCGTGCAGGCAAACCTAGATATTTGCACATGGCAATAAAAATATGACTATGGTCCTGACAGACGCCCTGTCTGGACTCAAAGGCATCTATTGCAGAGCCTTGCACTGAAGTACTGTTGGAAATATAAGGCACATGCTCCAGCAAGGCCTGTGCCAGTCCAATCAAATGCTGACGGGTTAATGCAGGAACATGACGTTGTGCAAAGTCTTTCATTGCTGCATTACATTGTGTCGATTCGGTCGGCTGTAGAAAAAGATTGGGATTGATTGAATCATTCAGTCCACTCTGATGCGCAGGATTCAGTTCAACAATCCCTTGCGCCATGATAGTCAGGGAATAATAAGGCTCCCGCTGGCTACAGGTCATCCACAGATTATGAAATGCATCTTTCCGGATTTCTTTATTACCCGGCACACTGATATCCCAAGAATGAACCCGCTGATGCGCATTGCTCGAAGGCATCATTTTAATGTACTGAATACTGTTCCTCACCTCGGCCGTGTACATATAGTGCGTTTGGTGATTCACCATCAATTTCATACATCTGCCTCAAACAGTTGATGGATATGGTCGCTAAACTGATAGAACTGAATCCGGTTCGGTTCTGTACGCAACTGTTCCCAGTACTGTTCCAGATCATTCCAGCCCATTTCTACCAGAATTCTGACCACATAATCAATCTTGCACAGTGTGGTACTGGTTTCTTCACCCAGACGTAACTGGTGATCGAGCTGTTCTACACATTGCCCTAAACTGAAAAACAGAAAGATATCGGAGGATTCGGCTTCAAGAATATCTTCACATTCCGTCACCACTTCACAGATATAACCAGCATTTTTGTCTGCGGTTTTGATCAGTTTCATCAGTTCCGCATAGACTGAAGCAGACAGCACCCCTCGTAATTCCTGAATATTGTCTTTGGCCACTTTAAACTGCTGGCTAAAAGACGCCACTTGCGTAGGATCAAGTACTAGCTCATTTAGGGAACTGGCATCAAAGGCAGGTAAACAAAAGGCATGGGCATACGCCACTGCCGCTTCGTCTTCTAAAAATGGAAAGCGCGCACATAAAAAATGAGTGCGAGATAAATAACGCCCTAGCCAAAAAATATGTTGTGCATTGCTATTCAGCAAAACCATGACATTTTCCTTCTTTGGAATCTTATGAATGTAAATTGTCGACTACCCAGGTATCTTTGATACCACCACCCTGTGATGAATTCACCACCAGTGAGCCGGGCTGCATCGCCACACGGGTCAAGCCACCCTGTACGATTTCAGTACGATAAGGCGAACTTAATACAAATGGGCGTAAGTCGATATGACGTTCAGCAATACCAAAATTGGTCAAAGTCGGACTAACCGATAAGTCCAAAGTTGGCTGCGCAATATATAAATGCGGCGCAGCTAAAATTTTCTCCCTGAAAGTTTCAATTTGCTGTTTAGACGCTTGTGGTCCAATGAGCATGCCATAACCGCCCGAACCCTGCGCTTCTTTCACCACCAGCTGATCCAAATGAGCCACGACATAGTCTAATTCTTCAGAATTACGACATTGATAAGTCGGAACATTTTTTAGAATTGGCTGCTCACCCAAATAAAAACGAATCATTTTGTCGACATATGGATAAACCGATTTGTCATCTGCCACACCGGTTCCCGGCGCATTGGCAATCACGACATTATTTTGCAAATAAGCCGACATCAAGCCAGCAACACCCAAAGTGCTATCCGGTTTAAAGCATAATGGATCAAGAAACGCATCATCGACCCTTCTATAAATAACATCGACTCGTTGACGACCACGTATGGTTTTTACATAAACCTTCGAGTCATCAACAAAAAGGTCACGTGATGTTACCAATGGCACATCCATCTCCCTTGCAAGGAAGGCATGTTCATAGTACGCACTGTTAAAACGTCCTGGGGTCAGCACCACCACAAATGGCTTGTCGACGTAGGCATTTTCGATCAGGATTTCTTTCAATAATTGTGGATATTGCTCAATTCCGGCAATCTTGGACTGCTCGAATACTTTTGGCATCAGTTTTTCACTGATCTTGCGGCATTCCAGCATATAAGAAACACCAGATGGCGTTCTGAGATTATCTTCTAAGACATAAAACTCGCCCTTGGAATCACGGATCACATCGATCCCGCTAATCTGGCTATAAATCCCGCCTTTCAAGCTATGTTGATACATATGCGGCTGATAGGCTTCATGAGTTAAAATCTGCAACTCAGGAATGATATTGGCTTTTAAAATGTCCTGTTGATGATAAATATCATGTAAGAATAAATTTAGCGCCCGTACCCGTTGTGCCGAGCCTAAAGCCACCATATTCCACTGTTTCCGGTCTATGACTCGCGGAATGATATCGTAGGGAATAGTGCGTTCTACGCCTTCTTCATCGCCATAAACGGTAAAGGTAATACCTTGATTTAAAAAATGTTCTTTTGCTACCTGATTCAGTGCATTGAGTTCATCCAGCGTATGTTGAGATAACCATTCTTCCAGTCTTTGACCTGCCTGACTGGACAGCACATGTTCATCCTGCATTTCATTAAAGAACTTTGAAGATAACTGCTGCAGTAAAAGTTGTGGGTTTGTTGTAGTAGATACCGCTGTAGTTTTAGTGTCTATAAAATTTTTTCCAATATTCTGGGAACTAAATTTATCAATTGTTTCAATCACATTTGTATCCTGATTTCCTTTAAGCATACAAACCCTCGTATTATCATCTATTATAATTAAATCAAAGCAATATCCATGCCATGACATCTGCATTTCAATTACCATTAATCTAATAAATGCCCAATGAACTCAATGCTATTTTCGACCAAGTTATTTTAGAATTGTAGGACAAATGTTGCACAGAGGGACTTGCGAAAAAATGAGAGTTTTTTTATTGTGTTAAGCTAAGCCTAAATCCCCTCTTCTTTATTGCCAGCAAAATAAATTATGTCAGCACAAGAAAAAGAAACTTCAAACAGTCTGTATCGCCAATGGCAAATTTTGTCGCGTCTTTCTACCGGCAAATGGATGGGAACACGTGAATTACAGGAAATCCTGAATCGCGAAGGCATTGATATCAGTCTACGTACCATTCAGCGTGACCTGAATCAGATTGCGCAACGCTTTCCAATTGAAAGCAGTAAAACCACGCCGCAAGGCTGGCGTTGGCGTTCAGATGCGCCGCTGCAAAGTTTGCCGCATATGACCAGCTCGCAAGCGGTCACTTTCATGATGGTCGAAGAACATTTAAAACATCTGCTGCCACCGAGCCTGATCGAGGAAATGAATCCGTGGTTTGATCTGGCACGACGCAGTCTTTCTTCCCAGAACAATGTCCGGCAATGGATTAACCGCGTACGCATTGTTCCGGCTACCCAACCCCTGATTCCACCTGTGGTAGATAAGGCTGCGCAGCAAGCGGTGTATGAAGGTCTGTTACAGGACAAACAGCTGGAATGTGTGTATCAGGGCCGCGGTCATAATAGCGAAGAAAAAACCTATATTCTCAATCCTCTGGCATTGGTACAAAAAGGGTCAATCATCTATCTGGTGTGTACCCGTCATGACAAGTCCGATATCCAGACCTTTGCCCTGCACCGCTTTAAATCGGCCGTCGTGCTGAATTCACGTGCCTTGCATCCGGTCAATTTCGATATTGATGAGTATATTGATTCTGGTGCGCTGGGCTTCCGGGTGGACTTCAACCACCCTACTGAAAATGTCACGCTAAAACTCAGGATGTCGGAATCGGATGCACATTACTTTGAGGAAAGCCAGCTCAGCAAAGACCAGAAAATTGAAAAAATGGAAGATGGCATGTCGCTGATCACTGCTACCGTGCCATTTACCTCACAACTGGTCTGGTGGTTACGCAGCTTTGGTAAAAAGATTAAACATATTGAACCGAGTATTGTAGCCAGTGCAGTCGATCAAGTGGATGAGGAAAACCCTTAACCACTCAGGCTTCATCCAGATTCTTTTAGGTATTCCAGAATAAAAAAATCCCCAAATTGGGGACTGGAGAATTATGCTTATATTTTTGTTCTTGTTGTGGTGATCTGCCGCTGTGCCAAGCTGCTTTTCTTTGATACCCCGAAATGCAACTTGGATGAAACATCAATATTTAAAAATGACTGAGACATGAGCAAGCCAGCTCAGCATTATTAAAGCGAATGGATTTTTTGGTCATAGTTTAAGACTCCTATGTAGTGAATAAACCGACTATAAAGTCATCTGTCTTAATTGTGAAATAAATAGAATGCATGTCTTTTGCAGATTTTTTCTATAGTACTTTTTCCGCAAAATTTATCTGTAATCGCTGCTGATTCATTGCCTGGCTTAATAGTATTTCTGGCAAGTCTATAAAATCGAATAACAATTCTCTGCTTGTATAAGATACCTCGCTTTGCACATCATAAAGCCTTATAGAAGTAGAAATAGGGACTTAATTTTACAATGGCTAACCCTGCTCAATTAGTACGTCACAAGCTGCTCAATACTTTCTTTTCCCGCCATTCGGTCTGGTTTGCCTGCATTCTGATTGCAGTGATTTTTACTACATTTCATATCGGTTATTCACCGCGTTATATCTATTATTTTATGCCGCAAACGTTAGTGAATACCCTATGGATCCTGAGCATTCTGCTGAGTTTGCTGGGTTTGTATGATGTACTACAAAATAAGCATTCCATTCTGAAAAATTATCCCATTATGGGACATTTCCGCTTTATCTTTGAGGAATTCCGTCCCGAGATTCGTCAGTATTTTATTGAAGCCGACCGGGACGCACTGCCTTTTTCCCGTATGCAGCGCAGTCTGGTGTATCAGCGGGCAAAAAATGAAAATTCTGATAAACCTTTCGGTTCGATCCTGAATGTCTATGAAGATAATTACCGTTTTGTTAGTCATTCCATCACGCCCTGCAAAGTTGCCGATCCGCAGACTTTTCGCATCCTGATTGGAAATGAGCAATGTACCCAGCCCTTTTCAGCTTCTATTTTAAATATTTCAGCCATGAGCTTTGGCAGCATGAGTGCCAATGCAATAAGAGCCCTTAATCTCGGCGCTAAAAAAGGTGATTTTTTCCATGATACAGGCGAAGGCAGTATCAGCCCCTACCATCTGGAATATGGCGGTGATCTGGTCTGGGAAATTGGCAGTGGTTATTTTGGCTGCCGTACTTTAGATGGGCAATTTGATCCGGAACGTTTTGCTGCACAAGCCAAATTACCCCAAGTGAAGATGATTGAAATCAAGCTTTCGCAAGGCGCAAAACCTGGCCACGGCGGTATTTTACCTAAAAGTAAAATTTCGGAAGAAATTGCCCAAATTCGAGGCATCAGCCGTGATCATGATTGTGTTTCACCTTCGAGTCATCCGGCATTTAGCACACCGATTGAAATGATGCATTTCATACAAAAATTACGTGAACTTTCCAACGGAAAACCGGTCGGATTTAAGCTATGTCTGGGCCAGCCGTGGCAGTTTATGAGCATGGTCAAAGCCATGTTACATACCCAGATTTATCCGGATTTTATTGTGGTTGATGGCTCTGAAGGTGGAACCGGAGCTGCACCCATTGAATTAATTGACTATGTCGGTGCGCCTTTAAGAGAAGGTTTACTGTTTGTACACAACACCCTTGTTGGTGCAGGTTTGAGAGATAAGATCAAAATTGGTGCAAGTGGTAAAATAATTAGTGCATTCGATATTGCCAGCACGCTTGCCATTGGTGCGGATTGGGTGAACTCTGCCCGTGGTTTTATGTTTGCAGTGGGCTGTATTCAGGCACAAAGTTGTCATACCAATCAATGCCCTGTCGGAGTCACCACCCAAGACAAAGATCGCCAGAAAGCCTTACATGTGCCGACCAAGGCCGAACGGGTGTTTCATTTTCATAAAAACACCTTACATGCCCTGTCTGAACTAATAGCTTCCGCAGGTCTCAAACACCCTTCCGCTATTAAGGCGCATCATCTGGCACAACGCGTGAATAATCACGAAATAAAGAACTTTGCGCAGATTCATTTTTGGCTCAAAGAAGGTGAATTATTGTCCTGTGAAAATAAGGATGAGGAGAACTTCTACTTCCGGATGTGGAATTTGGCCCAATTAGAAAAATTTTAAATCAATAGCATTAGAACTAAAAAAGGCGTTTTCATAAACGCCTTTTTAAATATTAAATTTTCAATCTATTAATAATAAGTTTTGCTGCCGTGTGCATGCAGAAAGGCAGGAATCAAACCCGTCAATGCAGCACGAATATCAGCACGCTCATTGATTAACTGATGCGAACCCTCTTCTAGCATAAGCAAAGTCTGGAGTCTGAATTTACGTCGGATAAATTCGATATTATAACGCCAGTCCACAGTCTGATCCTGTGCACCCTGTGCTAGCCAGACTGGAATACGACAAGCCGGACGCGCTTCCATTTCCAGCATCCAGCGTGACATCGCTAAAATCCAGTCCATGCCCATCATTCGCGGTTGTAATGGATCTTTAAGCCGGATAAAACGCAGAAACTCCGGATTATGATTATTGCGTCTGAAATGCCGGGGAACTTCACGTTTGATTCGGCTAATAATGCCCAATCCGACCGAATTATGCCACCAGGCAGTTTTGGCGGGACGAATCAATGGTGATAACAATAAGACTCGTTCAACAAAAGGATTTTCACGACGCTGTGCAAACTCCAGTAAATGGTGCATCCAGATCGCACCGCCGGTACTCTGCCCGATGCCAACCCAAGGTTTCGGTAATTGTGAGGCATGTTGCACATAACGATGTACGGCATGCAAAACCTGCTGATAATGATCAAAATTCTGAATGCTGGCAGGTGAACCATCACTCAGACCATGTCCAGGCAGATCATAGGTCAACACACTAAAACCCTGTTCTAAAAGCTCTTTGACAATGGGCTGATAAATGCCGCTATGTTCCAGATAACCATGCAACAGAAAAGCAGTTCCCTGAATCTTGTCAAAGCGGGTATTTTCCAGATTCGGTTCAAACACCTGTACATGCAACTTGAATAATGGCATCTGTACATAGCCCTGCCAGTGTTTGCAGTCCAGTAAATCAAAACCATAAAGCTTTCGATAGGACTGCAGATCAATCGGCGGTTCATCACTACGATTCAGGTTTAAAGGTGGCAAGAGTTGAGGCGTAACATCCCGACTCGGAATGGGTAAATCCAGCTGTTTCAGAATGGTGGGATTTAAAAATGGGATATCAGACATTATGGCACCTCCCGACAGTCACTGGATCCAAACCACATATCGCGCATGGTCGCCAACATTTCATAATTGGCACGACGACTGTGATCATAATTTTGTGCACTTGGACGCCATCGTGTCAATGGCGTTGGCATCGGCGCTTCTACCGGAATGGTTTGTATGCCATTTAACGCAAATAAACGGCGGGTACGCGGCATATGATAACGATCCGTAATCAGAATCACTGTAGGCGCTCCACCTTTCTTTTGTAATAATAATGAACTGAATCGGGTATTTTCACAGGTGTTCATGCTGCGATCTTCCAGTAATTTAGCATCGACACCATGATTTTTTAACCAGCGCTGCATATATGGCGCTTCGACCCCACTCAGAACAATCGGCAACTGGTAATGTTTCTCTACTGCCAGCGTGGTTTCCAGCCGTAGTCGCGTATAGTTATTGACGACAATTTCTTTGCTCTGTTCATCCTGAGTTAAGCCACCACCCAATACCACAATGGCATAAGGCTGAGAGCTATTGACGGGTTTAGCCTGCTGTTGCTCTTGTAATAAAGCCAAGTCCTGCTGGATTTCCTCTCCATCAGTTTCCTGTACCGAACTGGCTTCCCCTTGTTCCAGCGGATGCGTCGTCAGAAACTCCATATATTGCTCAATACGTTCCTTGTTTTCACTACTGTCCCACTCCAGTAATTCCCGGACATTGGCTGTCGGATCGACTGGTTCTGCATCTTCCTGCGAGGACAATAACGGCACCTGAGCAGGTGGACTTTGCTCTGTTTTTTGATCTTGCTGCTCGCGTTGATATTCTTCAATCACCTGCTGCAGTGCTTTATAACGTGCCTGGATCAGCATCAGGTTGGCCGAGTTATTTTGCTGGATATCCTGTTCCATGACCTTTAAATATGCCTGACGGGCAATCCACAAATCAGAGCCAGGTTCCAGATTTTCATGTTCACTAAGCGCTGCCATTTTCTGGCTTTGGGCCGCGACTTCATTTAGCTCTAAGGAGACAAACTGGTTTAAGCCCTTGACGATCATTTTTGAGTAAAAAGGCGTATAAACTAACACCAGTAGACAGCCGCATAGCACAAACAGTCCAGTAACTATTTGTAGCAAACGTACCATCCAATGGGTGTTTTTCATGTTATTCCTCTTCCTGATGAGAACGGATCAAGCCATTTTTATCGAACAATACAGGTTCAGGTTCCAGCATTAGATTGAATTTTTCCCAAACTGATTGCTGTACCGCACGATACGTTTTACGGACATCGGTGAGAGAGGCTTGACCATAATTCACCAAGACCAGCGCCTGTCTATGAAACATGCCGACAGGCCCCAACTGTTTGCCTTTCCAGCCCGCCTGATCAATTAACCAGCCTGCTGCAAGTTTAACTTGCGTATTGGCTTGCTGGTAATGGGGTAAATTCGGGAAAGATGCAGCAATTCGGTCAAAGACCGCCTGACCAACTACAGGATTTTTAAAGAAGCTGCCCACATTGGGAAATTCTTGCGGATCAGGCAATTTACTCTGACGAATCTGAATGACTTGTTGCTGCAGGTTTTCTGCTGTGAGCTGATCACCGACCGCAGTCTTCAGATCACCATAATTCAGTTTCAACTCTGGCTGTTTAAGTAATCTAAAAGTCACATGGGTAATCACATAACGGTTAGGACCATCTTTAAAAATACTATGCCGATAGGCAAACTGGCAATCTGCTGCCTGAATCGAAGCAAACTGTTTCAACTGACGGTCATAGACCTCAACAGAATCGATGAATTCTCCGACTTCAACGCCATAAGCGCCAATATTCTGTACTGGCGAAGCACCGACACGTCCCGGAATTAAAGCCAGATTCTGTAGGCCATATAAACTTTGTGCCGTAGTCCAGAGCACGAAGTCATGCCAGCCCTGTCCGCCACCCACACGTAAACATTGCGACTGATCATCAGCATCCAGCATCTCTATACCCTGAATATCCATATGCAGAACCAGTGCATCAATCTGCTCCGGCAACAACATATTGCTGCCGCCTGATAGGATCAGTACATTGAGTTGTTGCTGTTCAGCAAAATCCAGTGCAGCCAATAGATCAGTGGTGGACTGAATATGGGCATAGTATGAAGCAACTGCTTCTAAATTTAAGGTATTAAAAGGTTTAAGTTGAACCTGGGTTTGAATCTGCATTGCTTAAACCTTGTGTAAATTCTGTTTAAAAATCTCAATCCAGGCCTGGCTGCTGGACTCACACTGATCAAGCACCCGTTCAAAGCCATCCGCTTCGCCATAATAGGGATCGGGTAAAGCCTGTTTTGGATAGATCTGATCATGCTCACTCATCAGTGCCACGCGTGCACGTACATGACCAAACCGAGTTTCTGCCAGACGCTGTATGTTCTGGATATTGGATAAATTCTCCAGATCCATCGCCAGAATCAGATCATAATCAATAAAATCATGCGGAGTCAGCTGACGCGCCCGCAAGCCAGAAAGATCGTAACCACGTTTCAGTGCGTGCTTTTGGCTACGCAAGTCTGGAGCCTTGCCCGGATGATAATTACTGGTTCCGGCAGAGTCGACCACAATGTTCAGTTGCTGTTCATCACAATAATGTCTGAGTACAACTTCTGCCGTGGGAGAGCGGCAAATATTTCCCAAACAAACACATAACACCTTGTATGGCGTTCTGGATGACATAAACAACCTCAGAGCTACTTTATTTTAAGGATTCTTATGTTAAGTTATTTATATACTGATTCCTATCTTACAACCATAGAATAATCTCGTATTTGCAATAAAAAAATCAAGGATATCGCCATGAATCGTTTTCAGTTTCAAACCGTCCCCAATATCATTGCCGGACTAGGCACGATTCAGGAATTATTTAAAATCCTAAAAAATGGCCGCTATCGACGTCTTCTGCTGGTGACCGATCCCGGCATGCTGAAGCAGCAATTACATCTGCCGATTCTGGATATTATTGAATCTGCCGGTCTGGATTACGTGATTTACTCGGATGTTCAGGCTGATCCACCCGATACCGTGGTACTTGAAGCGGCGGCTTTTGCAAAACAGGAAAATATTGATGTGATCCTGGGCTTTGGTGGTGGCAGCTCAATGGATGTGGCCAAACTAATCGCGATTCTGGCACATCCTGAGCAGCATCAGACATTGTCCGATTTGTATGGCGTTGATAATGCCACCGGGCCACGTTTATCTTTAATTTTGGTACCTACCACTGCCGGAACAGGCTCCGAAGTAACGCCGATTTCGATTGTCACCACAGGTGAAACGACCAAAACTGGCATTGTCGCGCCCATTCTCTTTGCAGATATTGCCATTCTGGATGCAACCTTTACCCAAAATCTTCCGGCACAGATCACTGCCGCCACCGGCATTGATGCCATGGTGCATGCCATTGAAGCCTATACCTCAAAACACAAGAAAAACCCTTATTCGGATATGCTGGCCAAACAGGCTTTAAGATTACTGAATGCCAATCTGCCGCGCGTACTGCAAGACGGATATGATTTAGATGCGCGTCAAAATATGCTGGTCGGTTCCATGCTGGCTGGACAAGCTTTTGCCAATGCACCGGTCGCTGCCGTACATGCGCTGGCTTATCCGCTTGGTGGCCATTTTCACCTGTCACACGGGCATAGCAATGCGCTGGTTCTAACTGAAGTATTAAAGTTTAATGCGCCAGCGGCTAAACAGCTCTATGCGGAATTAATGACCTGGCTGGATCCCCGCAGTAAAGGTTGTCATGATGGCCTGACCGATCTATTTATTGATCATTTTAATAATCATCTGATGCAAAGCGGTTTAACTTTAAAACTAAATCAGTTGAATGTTCCAGAACATATGCTGCAGGTCATGGCAGAAGATGCGATGCAACAAAGCCGGCTGTTGCAAAATAATCCACGTGAACTCAAGGTGGAGGATGCTTTTCAGATTTATCAGGCGATCTATGCCTAGACCAATTTCTACCTAAGCCTGAATAGCTGAGGATTTAATAATCTAGACCAATTTCTACCTAAGCCTGAATAGCTGAGGATTTAATAATAATGAAAGCTACGATCAAACAGCGTGAACACTATACTTTTTTCCTGCCCATTCAAACCCGATGGGCAGACAATGATCTGTACGGCCATGTCAACAATGTGACTTATTATAGTTATTTTGATACCGCAGCCAATGCCCTGCTGATTCAGGAAGCTGATTTTGATCCTAAATATTCCCCGATGATTGGGCTGGTGGTCAACTCCAACTGTCAGTTCAATCAGGAACTGTCTTATCCGGAAATCATTGAAGTGGGCGTGGCGATTGAAAGCATGGGAAATTCATCGCTCAGCTATGATCTGGCTATTTTTAAACGCAACTCAGATACAGCCGCTGCGCAAGGCAATTTTGTTCATGTATTTGTCGATCGTGAGACACGAAAAAGCACCCCGATTCCAGTCGAAATGCGGGATGCTTTATCTCGATTTGTTGTGACTTAAAATCCAGCCTATTTCAGCTGAATATTTTGCAGTTCACCGTCAAACTGCTGTAACAGATCGCGTACTGCCGGTTCAGCATGTAACAATTCTTCGGCACGTTTAAAGGCACGTGCCTTACGCTGATGCTGCATGGTATATGGCGTTAACTGATCCACATTTTCAAATTTCACCTGGAAGTTAGTTTGCGGCCATTGCTGTTGCAAAGCAGCTTCCAGATGATGTTGCAACTGGGTCAACAACTGCTGGTACTGTTCAGGAATATGGAAAACGGATTCACCATTAATCTGGCCAGTCATGACGCCATATTGCGCCAGTTCCTGTACCGCCGGAGAAAGCTGGCTATTACGGAACCAGTATTCCCACTTTTCTACGCTCCACTCACCGTCTAAGGCTTGCTCAGGAATTTTTAAAATATCCTGTGGCATCAGATTCTGCGTATTTACATCTTGGAAAATCCCTTCCGGCAAAGCTGTCTGTGCGACTGGCTGAACCGGAGCTGTATTTTCAAGAGCAGGCTGAGCAATCGATTCCTGTGAAAGTTCTAATTCCGGTGCAGCAAGACTAAATTCCTCATTAGCAGACATGATGTCTTGTGCTGGCTCAGCAGGAATGACAGCATCTGCAGGAATAAACTCTTCAAGCAGAAAATCATCCGAGCTGCTGCTTGTAGCCGCTATTTCTGTGGTGCTCTCAATTTCATCAAAACCAAATAGGCCTTTGTCGTCATTTGGATCAAAAACAATTTGATCACCAGACTGCACTTCTTCAATCGCTGTCTGAGCAATTACTGCCTGAACAGGCTCAGAGGCATTGATGTTGGTTGGCTCTTCCTCATCCAAAAAATCATCCGAAGAAGGTTCAGACGCTGATGCGACATCAATCTCCTCATCCGACTCATCGTCCAGAGAAAAATCATCAAATACCGGTTCTGCCTCCAATGATTGTGTTTCTACTGATTCAGATTGAAGTTTTGTCTGAACAGGTTGCTGTAGGCGTGTTGTATGGGTGGCTGCCTGTTGCGGTGCAGTCTCCTGCATCACTAGAGTTTCACTTGGTTGTAATGGACGGAAAGCCAGCAAACGTAGCACCGTCATTTCAAAGCCTTGTTCTTGCGTAACTGCCAGCTGTAAATCGGCACGCCCTTTGCAGGCAATTTGATAATACAGTTGCAGGTCCTGTGCTGAGATTAGAGCCGATAACTGCATGATCTTTCGATTGATCTCGGCACTATATTTCAGGCTTAAATCTGGTAAATATTGTAATAAGGCCAGTTCATGCAGTGTCGAAATTAGCTGGTCTAGCACCAGTGACACATCCAGAGCTTGCTGACGGAACTGTAGTAATAACTGACTGACCTGCGCTTTCTGGTTCTGATGAATCGCCAGAATCAGGTCATAAATAATGGTACGGTCAATCAGACCGAGCATGTCTTTGACATCCTGATGCTGGATTGCACCCTGACCATAGGCAATCGCCTGATCAGTTAAGGACAAGGCATCACGCAGAGAACCTTGTGCAGATTCAGCAATCTGCCAGATCGCATCCTGATCAGACTGAATACTTTCTTTGCTAAGAATATGGCCTAGATGTTCGGTAATTTCATCAACTGCCAATGGGCGCAAGGTAAATTGCAAGCAACGTGAAATGACAGTAATCGGCAGTTTTTGCGGATCAGTGGTTGCGAACAGAAATTTGACGTGTTCCGGTGGTTCTTCCAGCGTCTTTAACAGCGCATTAAAAGAATGCGTGGAGAGCATGTGCACTTCATCGATCAGGTAGACCTTGAAGCGACCTTGAGTCGGTGCATAAGGCACATTGTCGAGCAGCTCGCGGGTATCTTCCACTTTGGTGCGTGATGCCGCATCGATTTCGATTAAATCAATAAAACGGCCTTCATTGACTGCGGTACAGGTCGGACACACCTCGCAAGGCGTCGAAGTAATACCGGTCTCGCAGTTCAAGCACTTCGCCAAAATACGTGCAATCGTGGTTTTTCCGACACCACGTGTTCCTGTAAACAAATAGGCATGATGCAAACGACCACGTTCGAGCGCACTGGTTAAAGCACGTGATACATGGTTTTGGCCCACCAATTCATTAAAATTACGAGGACGGTATTTTCGCGCAAGTACTTGATACATGTATGCTCCTTTTTACAGGTCTAAGCATACTGTTTTTTTATAAAATAGTGAAATGAATGCCGGTTTATAAAGAATAAAAATCCCTTGATCAAAATCATTGAAAAAGGGATATAAAACAGATGCTTTTTTAAAATTAGACGGATTCAAACAGGATAAAGTCACTTTGCATCTGGTAGCGTTTGCCTGTTTGATCTTCACGAATTTCCAGAACATGCTTTTTCAGATCGACATAGAGCAGATTTCGGGTATCGACATTCAGTAGTTCAATCTTTTGTTGTGATTCATCCTGAAACCGAATCTGCCCGCTCATCGTTTCAATTTCATTATGACCACTCAAACTTTCACGCTGTAAAGTAAAGGTCTGATCTTCATTCAAGGTCAAAGCCACTGCTATGCCTGGACAATCTTCACAACTTGAAAAGCATCCCATACATGGCGTTGTACCCTGATAACTCCCAACCCAGGCAGGAATCTGAGCTTTGGCTTCAATCACCGTATGTGCAGCCGGCTGATTCGGCTCCTGACATCCGAACAACGCACTGCTTGCGACCAGAGGAATCACCAGCACTTTTTTCATTACTTCACACCACAGCCATGGACTGCGCGACAAAATAACATATTTAGCTGACGGGCTAAACTCCCAAATCAGGGATATTTAGCGCCAGCCTTTGCGCCCGGTCAGTACCGCATCCGCACAGCGCAATGTTTCCTGCGTCAGCCCCCAAAGACGGTAGTCTCCGGTCAATGAACCTGTAGGAAAGTTATGTGTATAGGCAAAACTTAAACCGCGCTCAGGATCACACCAGGCGCCAGAGCCATTAAAGCCCATATGACCAAAACCTTTAGAGGCTTTTCCTAAAGTGAGAACACGGTGGTAACCCAAGCGCCAGTGCATCGGTAAAGGCATGACCCGATCTCTTGTTTTGTATTGCACCTGACTCAGTCGCTGGAATACCTCCTGCGAGATCAGTTGCTGTCCTTGCCATTCACCACGACTGGCCAGCATGGCATAGATTTTTGCCAAACTCTCTGCGGTAAATACTCCATTGGCAGACGGAATAATCGCTTGTAGACCCTGTTCACTAAAGAAACTAAATTTCTTCATGCCTTTGGGAATCATGGCATCCTGAAAATCCTGTGGACTCTGACCACTCCATACCAAGGCTCGTTCCATCAGGTTTGGTTGCCTTGGCACAGTTTTTATCGCAGTCTGTGTTTGAGACTTGGCGGCTTTAGGCTTTAAAATAGGTAAGGCCACCCGAGCTAACTCATGCGTCGGTACGCTAAAATAAGCACCATTTAATTGTAATGGCTGTACCAGATATTCCTGCATCAGTGCACCCAGTTTTTTACCAGTCGCTTTTTCTAATACCCCACCCACCTGCCAGCCAAAGGTTAGCGGTTGATAAGCTGCATCCGTAGCAACCTGAAACCGTGGTTCTGCTGCCGCAATCCGGTCTAGCATATGCGACCAGTCAGCCATTTCAGTGGCATCATCAATGAGATTGCGGATATCAAACAATCCACTTTGATGACTGAGCATATGCGCCAGAGTAATATTTTCTTTACCCTTTTGTGCAAATTCAGACCAGTATTCTGCAACCGGTCGATCATAATCCAGATAACCTTGACTGACCAGAATATGCGCCAAAGTCGCCAGCACACCTTTACCTGTGGAATAACACAGCGACATGGTATCCGGTTGCCAGTTTTCAGTGACAGACTTTTTACCGGTATAAATATCGACGACCTTTTGTCCCTCAAAATATACCACCAGTGCGGCACCACCCTGTTCGGTACGTGCATCCTGCAAACGGCTAAACTGACGGGCAAGGTCACTGAAACGCTCATCGACATTGCCCTGATAATTATGCTGATCAGCAAACAGATAATCTTTAATTGGCTGCATCATTCTATCCATAGAATATTGATCCCTTAAAATGAAAAAGCCTAAATCGGGTTTAGGCTTTTGATTCAGATTTAAATTGCTTTGATATGGCCGGTGACGTGTGGTTTTTGATTTTTACTGCTTCGTATCAGAAAATCTGTATCATTGGCTGCCTGTGCCGTCAGGAACTCAACTTTAGATGGCAAGTACATCGGCAACTTGAACCAGACATCAGCTTCATAAGCATCTGGCAATGACAGATTCGCCAGTGCTTTGGCCTTGCTCCACATACCATGTGCAATCGCCTGTTTAAAACCAAAAGCTTTCGCTGTGACTGCATGAATATGGATCAAGTTAAAGTCGCCTGAGGTCATGGCATAACGACGACCCGTATTCTCCGAGATGTTCCATTCATTATTGAGTATATATTCTGGCGCTTGGCTTTCTGCAGGTTTTGCAGCAGCTTTAGCATTGGTCTTTTGACGTGACAGATAAGTCGTCAATGCTTCAACTACGACCTCGCCTCCCACTTTGACTGTAGTAATGAAATCAAACTGCACGCCTTTATCGTGCGGCTGCAATTCGCCAAATTTGCATGATAGGGTCAAGGTTTCATTGACGCCAATTTTACGGTATTGCTTCACTTGGTTACGGATATGTACCAAGCCCAAGATCGGAAATGGAAATGCTTCTGAAGTCATCATGTGCATTTGCAGACTTTGTGAAAGCACCGTCAGATAGATTGCTGGAATATAACCATTATTTTTAAAACCGCAGACTTCATTATAAGCTTTCAAATGTTTTTGATCGACCTTGAATGAATCCACCACATATTCAACTTGCGGTAGAACTTTTTCAGCTTTCGGCTTTTTAAAAATCAAGCCCTGAATCACTTTTGGATAGGCTAAATAAGGTTTTGGAAGTTGACTAAAATGGCGCGTATTCATACTGAACCTTTAAAATATTCTTTTCATTTATATATGAGTGGAGTTCTCTCTCCCTTTGGGAGAGAGTTAGAGAGAGGGCTAAAAAAAGCCCCTAATCTCCCTCTCCTAAATCCTCCCTCTGAGCTTCAATAAAAGCGCAAGAGAGAATTTGAATGCTTTAAGCCCCTAAAAGACTTTGACCACATACACGTATCACGTTGCCATTTAAACCTGTTGATGCAGTAGCAGCAAACATTGCAATCGTTTCTGCAACATCGACAGGTAGACCGCCTTGACTCATCGAATTCATACGGCGGCCCGCTTCACGGATCGCAAATGGAATCGCAGCCGTCATTTGTGTTTCGATAAAGCCCGGTGCAACGGCATTAATGGTTATACCATTTTTTAAAGTTGGTGCTGTGAATTTCACCACACCAATCACACCCGCTTTAGACGCTGCATAGTTGGTTTGACCCAGGTTACCTGCAATGCCTGAAATTGAGGATACACAGATAATACGACCATTGGCATTTAGACCATCGTTGGAGATTAAATAGTCATTTACACGTTCAATCGCAGACAGGTTGATGTTAATCACCAGATCCCATAGCTCAGGCTTCATATTGGCCAAAGTCTTGTCACGGGTAATACCGGCATTGTGCACAATAATGTCCAGACCACCCTGCTCAGCTGCTGCCGCTTTGATTTTCTCACCTGCATCTGCAGCAGTAATATCAATAGCTAAAGTTGAACCGCCAATTTCACCGGCTACACGATCAAGGTCCGCTTGCTGCTGCGGAACATCCAGACAGATGACATGTGCACCATCACGTGCCAATACATGAGCAATCGCTTCACCAATACCACGGCTCGCACCGGTTACTACAGCAGTTTTGCCTGCTAATGGTTTAGTCCAGTCTACGTCTACTTTTTCAGCAGGTGAAACACGAATCACCTGACCAGAAACATAGGCAGAACGTGGAGAAACTGCAAAACGTAAAGCAGACTCAAGGTTTGCTTCTGCACCAGCATCTACATAGATCAGGTTCGCTGCAATTCCCTTTTTAAACTCTTTACCAACAGATTTTACAAAACCTTCCAGTGCACGTTGAGCGATTGACTGACTGACTGATTTAGCAGTTTCAGGCGTAGTCCCTACAATCACGACACGGCCAGAACTTTGGATTTGACGCGCAATCGGGTTAAAGAAATCATAAAGTGATTTTAACTGTTCTGAATTTTCGATCCCTGAAGCATCAAAAATAACGACCTTGAATTTTGATTCTTTATCGCCCGGGTTAAATGCACCCAGATTCAGCCCAGATGCTGCAGCCGCCTGTTGCAACTCAGCATTATTACCTGCATAGCTGTTGGCATGAATATTTGCCAGAACCTGAGCAATAGCACCCGTCAATGGACTTGCTGGTGCTGCGCCCAATAATACTGCGCCTTTTACCACCGGCGTAGCAGACTCAAAACGGTCTAAAGAAGTTGGGGATGGCAAACCCAAATTTTTAATGACAAATTTACCAATAGGAGATTTTGCAAAAGTTTGGTACTGATCAGTCATGTTTATTATCTCTCATACAAATTAATTTTTGGTTGATCTAAAGTTACCCTTAAACTTCAATATGATGCCAGACACATATATTTCAATAGATCCGCCAGATTCCGCCCAATCATACTTGAGATAATAGGCAGATGACTTGACCTGAGCGCAGTCTGTAATGTCATTGTAGTCAATACAGCCTATCCTCTTCTATGCTAATGTAAACACCAAGAAGACGATCTATTTGCCTGGTAAAGCCTTATGAGCAAAACAACTCAAGAAAATCCAGCAGTCGAGAACTCTGCGACAGAAACTGTGTCAAAACCATCAACGCGCACCAAGCGTAGCACTAAAAATACTGACACAGCCACTGGGACAGAAAAAAGTCCGACTAAAACCTCGCGTACACAGAGCACACCTGCCCGTGCCAAAAATACGACTTCATCTGAAAAAGATTTAATCTCTACAACACAGACTTCTGTTCTACAGGAACCAAACATGAGCCAAAATACAGTTCGCCGCGTTGCGATTATCGGTGGTAACCGCATTCCATTTGCACGTTCTAATGGTGCTTACTTTACGGCATCCAATACTGACATGTTTACAGCAACCCTGAACGGCCTAGTTGAACGCTTTAATCTGCAAGGTCAACGCTTAGGTGAAGTGGTTGCGGGTGCAGTACTGAAACACAGCCGTGACTTCAATATGACCCGTGAATGTGTACTAAATACTGCCCTTGCACCTGAAACGCCTGCTTATGACATCCAGCAGGCATGTGGTACCGGTTTGCAAGCGGCATTTCTTGTTGCCAACAAGATTGCTTTAGGTCAAATCGAAGTGGGCATTGCAGGTGGTGTAGATACAACTTCCGATGCGCCGATTGCTTTTGGTGATGGTTTACGTAAAGCACTGCTTGAGCTAAACATTGCGAAAACTGCAAAAGACCGTCTGAAAGCACTGACCAAAATCAATGTGAAAGACCTGATGGATGCACCAAAAAATGGTGAACCGCGTACAGGTCTGTCTATGGGTGATCATCAGGCAATTACCACACTGGAATGGGGTATTTCCCGTGAAGCGCAAGATGAGCTAGCTGCATCTTCACACCAGAAAATGGCTGCAGCATACGAAGAAGGTTTCTTTGATGACCTGATCACGCCATTCCTGGGTCTTAAGCGTGATAACAACCTGCGCCCAGACTCTTCAGTTGAGAAGCTGGCAAAACTTAAACCTGCTTTTGGTAAAGGTGATGCACGTACCATGACAGCAGGTAACTCTACGCCACTGACAGATGGTGCTTCTTGTGTACTGCTCGCTTCTGAAGAATGGGCGAAGGCAAATGGCCATGAAGTGCTAGCTTACCTGACTTTCCAGGAAACTGCCGCAGTTGATTTTGTCGAGAAAAAAGAAGGTCTGTTGATGGCGCCTGCATATGCCGTACCACGCATGCTTGAGCGTGCAGGTCTGAAACTGCAAGACTTCGACTATTATGAAATTCATGAAGCTTTTGCATCTCAAGTATTGTCTACGCTGAAAGCTTGGGAAGATCCAAAATTCTGTAAAGAGCGTTTAGGTCTGGATGCACCTTTAGGTTCAATTGACCGTGCCAAACTGAACGTAAAAGGCTCTTCACTTGCTGCCGGTCACCCGTTTGCAGCAACTGGTGGTCGTATCATTGCGACAGCAGCAAAACTGATTAACCAGAAAGGTTCAGGCCGCGTACTGGTGTCGATCTGTGCAGCCGGTGGTCAAGGTGTGACGGCAATTATTGAAAAATAATCCGTTGACCGATCCAATTAAAAAGCCCCTCAATTGAGGGGCTTTTTTTATGTTTTAGGGATTTGTTATTGGATTATTTTTAAAATATTCATCTACTTTATTCCATGGTGCAGTCGATGCCACACCTTTTACCATATTCTGGTTCACACCCTGACAAAGCGCGCTGTCGGGTGTTAGGTGGAAAGCATTCACATTTGGGTCCATATAAGGAATTGAGCCTGGACGGCGCTGGAAATAGAAGTTTAACCAATCGACCATAGCTTCAAAGCCATAATTCGACATGGCCCAGGCACTATTATGCCCGCCCCAATGATGACCAAATTCATGTGCAATAATTCGATAACCAGATAATGTGTAATGGCCATAGAATAACCAAGTATCTACTCCTAATACTGCTCCACCACCTAAACCACCACCCATATTGGTAATGCCAAGATTAATTTCATTGCGGTTAAGAATTTCCCGATAGATCCGGACATAATCTTCTGGCTGAAAGAAACCATTCGGCCCTTCTACCTGACCATCATTGCCAAAAAAATCGTGTCCCATGACCGCTTTATGGTTAAACCATAAGGTTTCAAATTCTGGAGTACTGAGCATATAGGCCAGATTGGTCATCATCATGACCCATTCCCGGGCATAGACCGGCGTAATACGACACCATTTATTCGGTTCATCATAGGTACCAAAATAAATTTTCCATTTGGCTTTAATCTGATTCAGCTTTTTGACGTGCTCATCGGTCTCAGAGCTAATTTTCAGATCAAAAACATTGCTTGGGTTTTGCGTGGTCTGACTCAGACCTGCGAGCTGGATCGAGCCTGTGCCATCAAGCAACGGGAAACGGGATTGATCGGTCAACTTGAGACCAAAATTTGCCTTCGAAAATGGCGTCAACTGATCCAGCTTAGCCAGAATCACCCAGTCTTCTGAGTTTTTAATCTTGGCACGAATCTGCAAATCACGTACAGGCACAGCACTGTAGCTTTGCAAATGCAGGCGGTTGCCATTTAGAGTTGCCGATAAAATCTTGTCCATATAGACATGACGCTGGCTGCTATTGGTCAAGGTTTCCCATGATTCACCATCCTGCAAGACACGGCTTCTCTCGCGTGCCTGAGATTCGGTTAAAATCATAGCTTGGTTTAGCTGTGTGGATTTATTCTGTTGCAAGGTCAGCATTGGCAGAATATGAATTTTCTGATTGGCCATGTGTAATAGATTCTGACCATAAATATAAAGATCGCTGGCCTTGGCCAGTCGACTGCTCTGGTTTTGCCCTTTTAAAATATAATCTCGGAAAGTATCTACACTTTTATTGGGTAAGATAGACTCCAAGTTAAAAGATTTTTCCCGGTAGCTTTTTACAGTTCCATCATTTCGTGACACATAGACCAAGCCATCGTTATGACGATGCATGACTGCCGACAAATTGGTTTCTGTTAAAATGGGCGTAATATTATTTCCATTTTCCTGAATCTGATTGATATCGTGGACATAAGTCATACCATCCGGCAGGCTGGTATACAGATAGTCGCCCATGACCTCCATACGTGCATTACAGTTGCGTGCACAGCCCGGCAAGCTGAGCCGTGCAAATTTGCGGGCCTTTAAATGGTTTTGCGCTGTCACATCACTTTGACGCCAGACATTGATCCGGCCTTCAATATCAGGTACATACACATAACGGTCGTCAGCAGTCACTGCATTGCTATGTACCAGCGAATAATTAAGCGCATCGCCCCACCACACACCTGTACCGAGTGCCATAATGAAGCTCGGCTGTTCACCACTAATATCTAGAATATCAATTCGGTTCGAGCCATAATTGGCCACATATAAACGCCCTGCATGAATTTCCAGATCATTCAGGCTGTCCCATTTTTTGGCCAGACCCGAAATTTTCATAGGATCAATCGCACTGAGTGCACGTTTTTGTTTTAAGTCATAACGTAAAATATTCGATTCGGCCTGACTATTGGCAATATAAAGGACATCGCCATTTACCACCATGGCGGTGGGATTCCAGGTTTTCAGACCGAAATTCCCTGCTGTTAATTCTGAACCCACATCCAGAACCTTAAATTCCGCAATTTTGCTCAGTTGCTCACCCGAACCGGGGGGTGTCACTGGATCCGGCAGCGTCTGCTGTGGCGTACTGCTCTCACCTCCTCCACCCCCACAACCCCACATCAGCAACACGATGGACACTGACAAGATCGCTCGTCTAAATAGCATTGAATTCCCCAATAAATTTTAAAATTAAAATAAAAAATCAATGTCTTATAGCTTAATTTTCAGTTGGGTTCGAGCATAAAAAATGAGGACTTGATCAAGTCCTCATCGCTGAATATTTCACCTTTCGCATTCTGAAAAGGGAGTCTGAACTGTGTGGTATTTTTTATGGCTTATTTGATGATGAGATTTTCCGATAATCCGGCTCTTGCCCCAGTCTGGCTTCTAGATGATCATAAATCCACTGGAAAATAAAGGTATACACCAAGATACAAAGGGTCAAAGCCAAATCCAGCAGAAAGGCCTGAGCCAGACTCATGTGCAAGGCATAAGCCACCATCGGAATGGTCGCCAGCATCAAACCGCCTTCAAAGCCAATTGCATGGGCAATCCGCACTTTAATGGTTCTTTTCAAACGATGTTTTGCTTCAAATTTTTCAAAATAATGATTAAACAGCATGTTCCAGAGTACTGAAGTCACGGCCATAGCAATCCCGAGTGCACCGGTGACCTCAAGCGGCATATGCATCAATGTACTTAGCAGGACAGCGATCACGACCAGTAAAATGCCTTCATATAAAGCTGCATGAATCAACCTTCTTTTGGAAATTAACATATCAAATCAGCTCAATTCATTACATGATGCAAGAATTTTATTTCTTTAAATCTGACTATTCGAGTTAGAATCTATCAGTAAAAATGAAAGATAAAATTATGAATGTTAATCAGGAACAGCTGCTGATGTTTAAAACTGTGATGGAAACCGGTTCTTTCTCTGCAGCTGCCCGTCAACTGGGTAAAGTACCTTCCGCAGTCAGCATGGCCATTGCCAATCTGGAAATTGACCTGAATCTGGAACTGTTTCAGCGTATAGGTCGTGAACCGAAACCAACTGCACAAGCGCAGGTATTGTATGAAAAAACCCAGCAGCTACTGGTAGAAATGAACCAGTGGAAACAGCATGCTCAAGCCCTAAGTTCAGGCTTGGAATCTGAATTGAATATTGTGGTAGTTTCAGAATTGCTGCATACGCGCTGGACCGATTATATTGTGTTGCTAGAACAGGAATTTCCTGCACTGCAAGTCAATGTATTCAGTGCACCTCAGGAAGATGCACATCGTATGCTGTTTGAAGGTTCAGCGCAGCTAGCCTTGATGTTTGAACGCGAACAACTGGAAACACGGGAACAGTTTGTGGAATTGAAACGTGAGGTACTGGTGGCTGTAGTCGCCAAACAGCATCCCCTAAGTCAGTTCGATCAAGTCAGTTATGAACAGATTTTGCAAAACAGGCAGATTGTGGTGGCCAGTCGGGATCGCACCATCAAGCCGGAACTACTCTTTTCACGAAATTACTGGCGCACCGACAACCACCACTCGGCTTGCAGCATGATTCAGCAAGGACTGGGCTGGGGGGTTCTGCCACTCGAAATGCTGAATGAGCAGCCACATTTGCAAGATCAGTTACAGGTTCTCAACCTGCTCGATTTCACCCCAAAGTTTGAA
This sequence comes from Acinetobacter endophylla, assembly GCF_053543775.1. Taxonomy (NCBI): domain Bacteria; kingdom Pseudomonadati; phylum Pseudomonadota; class Gammaproteobacteria; order Moraxellales; family Moraxellaceae; genus Acinetobacter; species Acinetobacter endophylla. Next base: position 70,323 of record NZ_JBLVOM010000247.1, read on the forward strand.
TATTTTGTTGATCTGGTCTGGAGCAGAGAAACCCGATTAGGCACAGCTGCTCATTTTTTGATTAATCACTTGCGCAAACAACGTAAAACCGGGCATTAATCACAGAAATTCAACGACAGTCTACTTGGTAAACCGGCCATTTATGATATATAAGAAAGCATAAGCAATAACCATAGAACTAGATCGTAATGACATTAACTGCATTAAACCAATTAAAAAACTTGACGATCATTGTGGCAGACAGCAGTGATTTGAGTGCCATTGAAAAATTTCGTCCGCTTGATGCAACCACCAATCCATCGCTGATTACTGCAGCAGCAAAACAACCTGAAAATCAGGCCTTGATTGAAGCTGCTTTTCAGCAAGCCCAGCAAGAAGGCTATGCAGATGACGCTCTGATTGAACGGACTATTGATATTTTAACGGTCAAATTTGGTGTAGAAATCTTAAAACTGATTGAAGGTCGTGTTTCAACGGAAGTCGATGCTTCGCTGTCCTTTAATACTGAAGCTACCATTGCCAAAGCCAAAGAGTTACTGGCACTTTATGCGCAATATGGAATTGACTCAGACCGCATTCTGATCAAGATCGCGTCTACCTGGGAAGGCATTCAGGCAGCGAAAGCACTGGAAGAACAAGGCATTCATACCAATCTGACTTTATTGTTTGGTCAGCATCAGGCCCATGCCTGTGCTGATGCCAAAGTAACATTAATCTCGCCTTTTGTCGGCCGTATTCTGGACTGGTACAAAAAAGCTGAAGGCGTTGAGTCTTACCCGATTGAAAAAGATCCGGGTGTACTTTCGGTTAAGCGTATTTATGAATTTTATAAAGCGCATGGTATTCAGACTGAAATCATGGGTGCCAGCTTCCGCAGTATTGATCAGGTTCTAGGCTTGAGCGGCTGTGACCTGCTCACGGTAGCACCAAACCTGCTGGCCGAACTGGAAAATGATCAGCGTGAAGTGCAGGCCCAACTCTCAGCCAAAGATATTAAAGTTCAAGGTGAACTCAGCCCAATCAGCCCTGCCGATTTTGAAGCACAACTGAAACAGGATCCGATGGCCAGTGAATTATTGCAAGGCGGCATTGACGGTTTCATTAAAGCCCGTGAGCAACTGGCTGCTTTATTACGTGAAACTTTCCTGAGTACCACTGAGATTTAAAGAAAATTTAGCAAATTTCTCCAAGCCGATGTTGCTATAATGCCGCATCGGCTTTTTTGTTCATGCGAGTTTTTCGTGTTTGGTATCACAGATCTAACGACCTTTATCATTGGAACCACGTTGATTGTGCTACTGCCCGGGCCGAATTCCCTGTATGTCATGTCGATTGCTTCGCGCTTTGGGATTAAGACGGGATATATGGGTGCCTTGGGGGTTTATACGGGCGATCTGATCCTGATTATATGTACAGCATTGGGAGCAGCTTCTTTACTGCATGCCTTTCCGGTACTGTTTATTGCACTGAAAGTTATTGGAGCGATCTATCTCAGTTACTTGGGTATCAAGCTAATCATTGCGGCCTACCAGACTTTCTTTCCGGAAAAGTCATCACAACGCGTCCAGATTAAAAAGACGACTCCAGATACGGTAGAATCTGTTCAGCCCTTTCGTGCAGCGCTCACAATCAGTATTTTAAATCCCAAAGCGATTCTGTTTTATCTGTCTTTTTTTGTGCAGTTTGTCGATCCTGCCTATCCTTATCCAGCCCTGACATTCACGCTTCTGGCTGTAATCTTGCAATTGATCAGTATGACCTATCTTTCAATCCTGATTTTTTCTGGTGTAAAACTGGCGTCCTATTTCAACCAAAATTATAAAGTGACTGCCAGCTGTGTCGCAGCGGTCGGGATCCTGTTTTGCGGTTTTGGCCTTAAACTGGCGACTTCAACTTTCTAGCAATGATCGGCTTCAAACCAGTAGACCTTTGGATAAAATTGTTAAAAACATTGTGTTGATACGTGAAAAGCGTATGATTTAAACGCATTTAAAAATAGTGTCATGGATGATGCCAAAACTTTTACAAGATCTCTCCTTTCCTGCCGTCATGGCCGGTTTTATTACCTGCATGATTGGTATTAGTGTTTCCGCCGTACTGGTCATTGAAGCCGCTCAAAGCCTAGGTGCTAATCAGGCACAAATTAGCTCCTGGTTATGGGCACTGGGTATAGGTATTGGAGTTTCTGGATTTTTGCTTTCCTGGAAATATCGTTATCCGATTTCAACCGCCTGGTCGACTGCCGGTCTGGCACTGGTCATTGCTTCTGCCGGTCACTATAGTCTGGGTGAAGCAATTGGCGCTTTTCTGATTTCTGGCATCCTGATTGCCTGTCTGGGATTTTTTGGAATTTTCGAGCGAATTTTCCAGTTTATTCCACAAAGTTTGACCAGTGCCATGCTGGCAGGTGTTTTATTAAAATTTGGCATCTCGGTCTTTGGCAGTCTGCAACAGTCCTGGGAATTCGTGCTTTGTGTACTGGCGATTTATCTGGTTTCCAAAAAACTGAGTACGCGCTATAGCATCGTGATTACCGTGTTAATGGCTATTGCCCTCTGTCCGTTCTTTATTAATTTTACTATTCCGCAGCTGAACTGGAGTATTGCCCAGCCGGTATGGATTACACCTGAATTTAGCCTGCAAGCTGTTTTAGGACTGGCCTTACCTTTAATGGTGATTAATCTGGCATCGCAATACCTGCCTGGCTTGGCCGTCATCAAAAGTTATGGTTATCCGCCGAAAGTAAATTCTATTCTAGGCTGGACGGGTATTACACAGACGATGCTGGCGCCCTTTGGCTGTTTTAGTGTCAATCTTGCCGCAATCAGTGCGGCGGTCAGCCTGGATGTCCAAGCGCATCCTGATCCGGCCAAACGTTATATTGCCGGTATGAGCTGCGGCCTGTTTTATATCCTGATGGGTTTTTTTGCTGCGACCTTGACCAGTGTACTAATGGCTTTTCCGGGGATTCTGATTACAGTATTGGCAGGCATTGCCCTGTTTGGCACCATTGGCCACAATATCGCGCTGGCTTTTCAGGACAGTCATGACCGTGAAGCAGCACTGATGACATTCCTGTTTAGTGCCTCTAATATTCAGTTTTTCGGTATTGGTTCAGCTTTCTGGGGACTGCTACTTGGTTTGACGGTTTATTTGCTGTTTAAGCTTAAACCGCAAGTGGCGTAAGCTTATTGTAGAAATGAGGCAATTACTTTTGCTGCCTTTTTAATGCCCGGCAGTTTGGGAAAACAGGTTAATCACCACCACACCGGAAATGATCAGTGCAATCCCGATAAAAGCGGGCACATCCAGCGCCTGCTTAAAGATTACATAGCCTACGATTGCCGTAAGAACGATGCCTACTCCCGCCCAGATCGCATATGCAATGCCTAAGGGGATTACTTTAATGACCTGAGACAGCAAATAAAACGCAATACAGAATAAAACGACTACCGCCAGAGATGGCCATAATCGGGTAAAGCCTTCTGACTTCACCAAAAATGTTGATCCAGTCACTTCGGCAATAATAGCCAACGCCAACAACAAATATGCCCATGAGACAGGATTCATTTTTTAAACTCCAAACTATTTTTCAATGATTGCTGTCGGGACGATCTGACATGATCAACCTTGAGAGATTCATTTTGCACCGTTTTCTCTTCAAGGTGAAAGCTGATGTAAAAAATCCAGGGTTTTGACAAAGGTTTGCTGACTTTCCTTTTTTCCCATAAAAAACTGATATTCATGAATGAGCCAGGCCTTAGACTCTGGATAAAATATTTCAGTCACAGCAACCTGCTGTTCCTTCAAAGCTTTTACAAATGGTAGTGACTGAGTATCGGTCAAAAAATCCTTATTCCCACCACTGATCAGGACAGGTGGATAAGACGGCGTAATATACTGAATCGGAGAAATCTGCTTTAAAAATGCGGCATCATGTTTACGCTCGCCGGTATAAGCCTGAATCAGGTTAAAGACACCCCATTCGATAATTTTCATTTCTTCAGGTGCTTTGCTGGCAAATGCTTCCAAGTCATAAATTCCACAATGCAAGATTAAACCTTTAAGCTGAGCAGGTTGCAGATGAGGCTGAATACCAGATTGGTCGGCAAATACAGGATTGGTCAAAAGCGCGGCGTAATGGCTGGCCATATTCGCCCCGGCAGAATCTCCGGCCAGATATAAGTTCTGGGCATCGATTTGGTAGGTGTCTGCATAGGTATCGAGAAATTCAAGTGCCTGATTGATCTGGTGTAACTGGCTTGGATAGGTCGCTTGTGGCGCAAACTGATATTGCACGGATACCACATTATAGCCCTGTGCCGCCAGCAGCTTGAAATAACCCCGTGCATGTTCTTTAGAACCTGAAATCCAGCCGCCGCCATGAATCCAGACAATGGTCGGTCTTGGTCCAATACTGGCAATATTCTGCGGCTGATACAGATCCAGAGATAATTTCTGCTGTGGCGCATAGGTAATATTTTGCTGGACGATAACCGCACCAGGCGCATAACGATCCATCACTTTTTGCTGCAAGCCTGTGGTCAGGTTAAAAGCACCGGCAATGACTTTACTGTTCTGTGCGGTCTGACAGCCGGAAAGAATAACTGAACCTATGAGCAAAAGATGAATGGCAAAAAACCTCAAAACTGTCCCCTATACATGATCTAAAAACAGGCTACGGCAGTTTAAACCATCCTGCTGTAAACGAGGACTATTCATCCTCTTATTTTTGATCATTAAAACTGTAAATCCGAGTTTTTTACTCTGTTTTTTTTATCACTTTTACATGAAAAATATTTGTAATTTAATGAGTTTTTTCAATTTTACCGCTTTTTTGCAATTGCACCCGCCACAGCACTGTGCTATCAATAAACCAAGCCTAAAAATCAGACAACCTGCGGAGAAAAGCCATGGCCTATCAACATATTTTAGTCCCAGTGGACGGTTCAGAAATTTCCTTTTCTGCAGTACGACATGCTGCCAAAATTGCCAAGGCATTCGGTAGTCAGCTTTCCCTGATCAGCCTGATCGCAGAAGATCCTTTTACCGAGGCTGATTTTTATTACAGCTCCTCTATCATGAAGGAATATTTTATCGAGGCACATGCCAATGCCAAAAAGGCCCTGAAAGAAGCCACTGCCATCGCAGCCGGTGAAGGTATTGAAGCGCAATCCCGCATTGTCACAGGTTTAGTCAATGCAGAGCATATTGCTGAAACCGCGGGTGAAGTGAAAGCAGACCTGATTGTTATGGGTTCTCATGGCCGTAAAGGCTTCCAGAAAATGATTCTGGGCAGCTTTGCACAAGATGTATTGGGTGCGAGTGAAATTCCCGTACTGATCGTGAAAAAATAATCCTGACGCTGCGCATCTTCAAGATGCGCAGTACTTGCTACTTTACATTTGAACCTCTAGCAAAACATGCTGTGGAGATTTACTCGCTCAAACCACCCCCCGCTTACTGCAATAATAAATATGAGGAAGCACCATGAATAACTATGATCATCTTCTCGTAGCACTCGATGAGTCCTCGATTTCCTATGCTGCCGCAGATCACGCCCTGGAACTGGCCAAAGTATTTCATAGCCATGTCACTTTACTCAGTGTGATTGCGGTAGATCCCTTTAAGGGCGTAGATTTTTACAAAGTTGCTCCAGCAGTCACAGATTACTTTATGCATGCAGAACAAAATGCACTTGATCGTTTAAATGAACTGAAACTGAACTTTGTTCGTGATGGCATCCAGGTGACGACAAAAATCCTGCATGGCATGGCACCGTCAGAAGGCATTATGCAGGCTGCAAATGAATCCCCGACCGATATGATCATTATGGGTTCACATGGTCGTAAAGGTCTGCAAAAACTTATGCTGGGCAGTGTCGCTCAAAATGTTCTGGCACTTTCCTCTATTCCAGTACTCATCGTCAGACAATAAGATGCTTGATCAAAGCCTGTATGATGCAGGCTTTTAGCGAAGTTTTTGATTTAACTCACTTAAGAAAATTTCAGCATCAAGCTGGCTTTGAAATACTTTTTTGTATTCTCCGACCTGCTGAATGGAATGCGGCGTATATTGAATGGAGATTTCAAGTAAGCCATTTTCAGGATTCTTGCTGACATGTACGGCAATAATATGCTGGCTATTTAAATAAAAACCATCTTCAATTTTCACTAACATATCTTGGACAACCTCTAGTAAGCGAATCTGTAGATCCCTTTACCTAGCTTACAGCTTAATAAACAAATACTCTTTTCCATATAATCATACTGTAACACCCTTTGATACTTAACTCGGCCTTTAGGGAAATTCAACTGTATTTAAAGACAGCATTTGAAAAGTAAAAAAAACCGGATCAGGTCGATCCGGTTTTTTATGAATATTGATGTTATACGCTGAGCATACTATTGAGTGTCTCAGACACATTTTTAGATTTAACCAGTGGCTTTAAGGTTTCAAGCTGTGCTTTCACTTCACTGCGTTGCGGTTCTGCCAAGGTATACCAGCGTGACAATACCTGTAGCAAACGTGAGCCTACAATCGGATTTTTCTCGTCCAGATATTTTGCCAGTCCAATAAAATGCTGCACGCCAAAGCTCCAGGTATTGACCGGATTAGCATTCAGCCCCCCGCTCACTGCACGGATACGGTTAGGCACAGCCAGATCATAATCCGGATGCTGGGTCAGATACGCAATCGTTGCATCCGTTGCTTTTGGATGTGCTGCCTGAACCATAAACCATTGGTCTAAAGACAAGGCTTCATCTTCAAAGCGGCTATAGAAATCTGCCAAAGCTTCTTCTGCTTGTGGTGCATCATTCCAGACCAAGACTTTCAGCGCACCCAAACGTTCAGACATATTCCCCGTGTGATATTGCTCATAGGCCAAGTCAAAGGCAAATGCATCTCCCTGACGAGCCATCATCGTCAGCATAATATTTCTTAAAGCACGCACACCCATCGCTTGTGAGAATTCAGATTGCAGATCAGGATCCAGATTAAGATAAGTTTCTTTCGCTGTTTCTCCAAAAGCACGTGCCAAGGTATGCAGCAAAGCCTCACGCTTTTCCTGAATCATGACCGGATTATAATCCTGATCAATACGGCTACCTAAATAACCTTCCGACGGTACATCAAACAGACGTGATGCCAACAGCGGATCTTTCTCAATCACATCCGGCAAGGTATTGAGCATAGCCTCGATATAAATTTCTGCAGGCTGGTCATCCAGCAAGATACGCTCGAGTAAGGTCTGAGTTGCTTGCCACTGGTTAAAACCATTGGTCTCGTATTGCAACAGGAAAGCCAGTTCTTTTTCTGAATAGTCAAAGTCCAGATTCACTGGTGCAGAGAAATTACGCAGCAAGGACACCACCGGTTTTGCTGTCACACCGCTAAATTCAATCGTGGCTTCATTCTGATCAAACAGATACACGCCATCTTTGACGCCATTTTCAAAGAGTGCCTCAGAGTTCAGCGTTAGCTGCTCACCGGTTTCAGCATCAAACAATGCCAAAGCCACTGGAATTGGAACTGCTTTCAGATTCGGGTATTTGGCATGCGGTTTCAGGCTTTGCTTAAAGCTGAGGCGATAGATTTGGGTCTCTACATCATATTCAGCTTTTGCTTGAAGTTTAGGCGTACCCGGCTGGTTATACCAGGTCAGGAAATTTGAAAGATCCACACCTGAACCTGCTGTTAGTGCAGCCACCCAATCCTCAACCGTTACCGCCTGACCATCATGACGGCGGAAATATTCATCGGTTCCCTGACGGAATTTTTCCTTGCCAAGCAAGGTCGCCATCATGCGGTTAATTTCCGCACCTTTTTCATAAACGGTGGCGGTATAGAAGTTGTTAATTTCTACAAAATGATCCGGACGCGGTGGATGTGACAATGGGCCTGAATCTTCCGGGAACTGATGTGCTTTCAGAACTGCCACATCATCAATACGCTGTACTGCAGCCGACTGTAAATCTTCCGAGAAAGACTGATCACGGAATACGGTCAAGCCTTCTTTCAGACACAACTGGAACCAGTCACGACAGGTAATCCGGTTACCAGTCCAGTTATGGAAATATTCATGCGCAATGACTGACTGCACTCGCATGATAGCAGCATCAGTGGTGTACTCTTCATCGGCCAGCACACATGAAGTATTGAAGATATTCAGACCTTTATTTTCCATGGCACCCATGTTGAATGCACTGGTCGCCACGATCATGTAGTTATCCAGATCATAAGGCAGACCATAATGCTCCTCATCCCAGCGCATGGAATGTTTGAGCGCTTCCATGGCGATCTTGCATTTTGGAATATCTTTTTCTTCTGCGTAGATTTCCAGAGCTACATTGCGGCCTTCCGATGTGACATAGGAATCTTTCATCACTGCCAAATCACCAATGACACAGGCGAACAAATAGCTCGGTTTCTTGGTCGGATCCTGCCACACGGCATAGTGACGATTGGCATCGACTTCACCTGTTTCCAGCAGGTTACCATTTGCAAGCAAAACCGGATATTTCTTGTCTGCTTCGACACGCGTCGTAAAGACCGACAACACATCTGGACGGTCTGGATAGAAAGTAATTTTACGGAACCCTTCTGGTTCATTTTGGGTCACAAACAGATCTGAACTGGCCTGATACAAACCTTCCAGCATCGTATTACTTTCAGGGTGGATTTTAACCACAATTTCAAGCAACACTTGATCAGGTGCATTGGCAATCACCAGTTGTTCAGCATCCAAGTGGTAGTCACTGGCATTCAGGGTTTGACCATTTAACTTAATCGATTGCAGCTCTAGATCGCGGCCAAGCAGAACCAGATCGCCAGCAGTTTGGCGCTGCATCTCCAGCTTGCTGCTGACCAGACTGTGGTCACTATAGACTTGAATATTCAGGTCGATGGAATCAACAATAAAGGAAGGTTTTTGATAGTCTTTTAAATAAATGGTTTGATCCGCTTCGATCACCGGGTTTGCCGCAATATTCATGTCCTGTCCTAATCTTTTATCGTATTCGACATTGTTCATGTCAAAATCATACGCCAAGTTTTAAACGCTGTCTGTGCATTTGTATTGTTAGATCTAATATGGGCATTTCGTGCACCACTTTCAATGCATTCTGCCTAATTGAGCAGCACTCGGCTCTACATAAGAAATATCTGTGCCATAAAAACAGTCAGAATCATAATTTCTTACATTTTCATAAATCACTGATTTAAAAATATATAATTTTATTTGCAGCGTACCGCATAAATACAGATTAAAAAATGAGCACACTTCTTGCTAAAGTTAAACTGTGTTTTTCCACACTTCCAATGAAAGAATAATGATAACGATGATGAGGTGAGCCATGTATTTAAAACAGCATGTTGTACGGATCGTAAATATCAAAACTTTGCAAACCCTGGATCAGGCCAATATTGACCATAAAGTGATTGCACTGTTGATGAGCTGTGAAGGCATTCCGCTTCAGGCCCATGAAGTGACTGCCATTCTCAACACCTACGATGCACTCGGTGCCAAAAAAGTGCCCTCTAAAAAGGTTCAGGCCTTAATTCATGCTAAACATCGCGGCGAGGAGGACGACACATTACCCTGCCCGGTTTAAAAAGCGTCATTTTATGTTTTTAAAATCAGAGCTACTTCGGTAGCTCTTCTCCTGTTTGGGTGACTATTTTTGATTTAGAAAAATTGCACCAGTCCACTACGTTTGCATCTCATCAGCCGTGTATAATCAAATGCCCGTCCATTCTAGAGTTGCTCGCGACCATGGTATTCAGTGTTCTGCAAAAACAGCTTGATGAAAGTACCCACTGCCCGCTGTGTAAGGCATCGATGTATTGGATTGAGGCAGAGCAATATGATCAGGAACTGAACTATCATGAATGCAGTCATTGCCAGCATCAGCTTTATTCCGATCAAAAGCACAATTGTTATTGTGAACACTGTCTGGCGCAGCGTAAACGAATGCTCAAGGAAGTCCGTTTACAGGAAAACCGTCAATATCATAAAAAACAGGATCGGCCGGTTCTTGAGCTGAATCAGCTCAGTTTTATCAATAAACTGTTTTTACTTGCGATTCTGGATGAACAGGTGCAGGAATATAGCCAGCATCGTGAATATATTGACTGGCATCAAATTCGATATTATTCCATCAGTCCCAACTATCTGTTCCAACATGGTCTGGTAAAAAGCCTGATCCGGGATCAGGTTCTGATTCCCAAAGATCTCCAGCAGGAAAATCAGCATTATTATATTAATGTGCGACTGGATGGTTATTCTGAACCGACCCTGTTCAGTATCACCCAGCAGCTGCGCAACTGGTTTTATCAAAACCTGAGCCAAGGTGTGCCCTTTAAAAGTGCAGATGAAGTCAAAGATGCACTCTATTGCCTGCTATATGAAGAAATCATTCAGTTTGCCCAATTCTATTGCCGTAGCTGGAATGTGCAGATTGCCGGAAATCAGAGCTTTCAGACTTTTTGCTATCGTCTTTTGGATGTATTGGCTGTGGGACAGATTTATTATCTGGTACAAACAGGACTGGAATATCTGTACAAACAAAAAGCCCTCAAGCCTCGCAATGAAAACTTTATTAATACCAATCTGCTGAAAAAAACCTTGCAGCAGTACCGCGAACGTTCAGTTACAGAAAAATGGGAAACCTCTACCCTGCCGCGTCCACCGCAACTGGCATTCAGCAAGATGAGCGAAATCCTGTTTTATCGGTTTTTGGGCTATGATGAAAATATCTTCTTTCAGCCAGTATGGCGTTCGTGGCACAAGATCGAACCCCGCCTGAAATTTTATTCCCAGAAACGTTGTATGCACTGCGGCTCACAGGAACTGTCGGTGGATTATGATGCCAGTGACTATGTCAGCCTGTTCTGTCGTAGCTGCAAGCATCAAGACCATTATTTTACCCGCTGACCGAATACAACGAATCTTTCTCCTATTCTAAATGACCACGATGACTACTTCGATGCAAGCATTACAGCAAACACTTCTGGACCAGATCTGTGAAGCCTGGTTGAAACTTCAGCAACAGCAACCCCTGGTGCATATCATGACCAATACGGTGGCCAGCAACTATGTCGCCAATATTGTACTGGCTGCACATGCTTCTCCGGCCATGATCGACAATCCTTTTGAAGCTGAAAGTTTTGCCAAGATTGCAGCAGCAATCAGTCTGAATCTGGGTACACCGACGACAGAGCAGGTTCAGGCGATGCAGCTTGCTGCGAAAACTGCACATCAATTGCAAAAACCGTGGGTGCTTGATCCGGTCGGTTATGGAACAGTTCTGCGCTGGCGTTCTGGCGTCGTAGATCAGTTGATGCATTCCCAGCCTACGATTTTACGAGGCAATGCTTCTGAAATTGGTGCTTTGGCTGGCAAGCAGATCGAGTCCAAGGGTGTAGACAGCACAGTAGACAGTGCGGATGTTTATTTACAGGCGCGAAGTTTGCTGGATCATTGTGAATGCATCGCAATCTCCGGTGAATCTGATTACATTATTTCGAAAGACTATCCTGTGATACAGGTGTCAGGCGGTTCTGCTTTACAGCCCCGAATCACGGCGATGGGATGTGCACTCGGGGCACTAATTGCTGCCTATAGTGCAGTAACGTCCCCAGCCCTTGCTGCATTAACGGCACATGTACATTTTGCAATTGCCGGTCAATTGGCATTTGAACGTGCGCAACAGTTAGGCAGTTTTAATGTCGCCTTTCTGGATGAAATCCACCAACTCAATACTGAAACAATCCGAAAATACGCCAACTTTAAGATTCTGCCAGAATCCATTTAGTTTACTGGTCGCTTCACAGGGTGTTTGTTCTCCTGAATAGATAAACGCCCCTATTTAGATTGATCCTGCCCATTTGCTCTATTGATCTCCTTAGAAATGTTTTGTCTAGCTCTTTCGGAGATCATTTTTGAGTAGTTTTATTCTGAACTGAGTAGGCTTCATACAACTTATCTAATGATTTCCACACAAACGATTTCCATTTTACTTAAGATCTGTTTGCATCATGCAAATCTAGTTCATGTGAATTGTAGTTCAATTTTTTGTCAGTATTTAAATATGACTTTTAAGTTTTGATTAACAGGTTACATGAATCAATATTTGATGCTTGATCATGCTTATTTTCGATTGCTGACTTGACTTTTTCGGCTTCAAAATCTCACTGCAATATCCGGATATTCAGCTCAATCGGGAACATGACTAATAGTATGAATAAACTGATAAAAATCAGTTTAAACGAAGGCTCATATTATTTTAATGAGCCACATTCAACAGACATGCATTAAAAAAGCCAGCTGCCACTAAAGCAACTGACTTTTAGAATTTGAACAAATAACGTGTTTAAAACACCTGTTTAACCTACGTAATGAATGCTGACCGACTTGATACGATTGCTTTCAATTTCAGTGACTTTGAACTGCACACCTTGATAATTTAACTCGGTGCCCACTTCAACCGTACTGTTGGTTTTATCCAGAATCAAACCCGCCACACTGATATAACCGGCATCTTCATCAATCAGATCAATCATGCCAAGCTCAAGCTCAAGCTGATAAAGATCTAACATGCCCGATGCAATCCAGTGCGTATCATCGATTTTAACTAGATCTAGCTGTTCGTCTGCATCCGGGAATTCACCAGCAATTGCTTCAAATACATCTAGCGGTGAAATCAGACCCTGTACATTACCAAACTCGTCACTCACCAAGACCAAAGAACCTTTAGAAGTACGCAAGGTATTAATCGCGTCAATAACTTTCATCTTTTCAAAGATATAAATTGGGCGATGACGTTTAATCAGTGCTTTTAATTCTTCCGGCTCTTCCAGTACATCCAATAATTCTTTGGCACGTACTACGCTAATCACCTTATCTAGGCTACCGCGACATACCGGGAACAGACTGTGTGGAACAGACAGAATTTTTTCACGGATCTGTTCTGGGCTATCTTCCAGATCAACCCATGAAATCTGACCGCGCGGCGTCATGATCGAAGCGACTGAACGCTCTGCAAGGGTAAGCACCCCACCAATCATATAGCGTTCTTCATCTGCAAAGGTTTCTTGTGCCTGATTATTTTGACTGTCGGTCGTCTCTAGCTTGCCACCCATTAACTTCAGGATCGAGTCAGCCGTACGATGACGCAAAGGAATCTTGGATTCATGTTTAGCAGCATTACGCTGACCGAACTGGTTGAATGCTTCGATTATGATCGCAACACCAATACCTGAATAGATATAGCCTTTTGGAATATGGAAACCAAAACCTTCTGCAATCAGGCTGATACCAATCAAAAGTAGGAAGCTTAAACACAGAATCACCACGGTTGGATGGCGATTCACAAAGTTGGTCAATGGTTTCGATGCCAGTAGCATCACGCCCATTGCGACAATCATGGCAGCCATCATGACATAAATATTGTCGACCATACCAATGGCGGTAATCACTGAATCTAAAGAGAAAACAGCATCTAAAACAACAATCTGTGCAACAACAGCAGTGAAACTTGCATATACCACATTGGTAGACACTGTGACTTCAGGTTTACCTTCAATCTTTTCATGCAGCTCAGTAACGGCCTTATACACCAGGAACAAGCCACCAAATAACAAGATCAGGTCCCGACCGGAGAAGGTCCAGTCAAACACAGTAATCAATGGTTGTGTCAAAGTGACCAACCAGGCAATGGCAAATAACAGGCCTAGACGCATGAATAATGCGAGAGACAAACCAATAACACGTGCTTTATCGCGTTGTTCAGGAGGAAGTTTTTCAGCCAGAATGGCAATGAAGACTAGGTTATCAATACCTAAAACAATTTCAAGAATAATAAGAGTAATTAAACCTACCCAGATTCCGGGATCTAATAAAAATTCCATTAGAGAATGACCCCGTTCGAGTAAGCTAGAAATAGAGATGGAAGATCAACGCACGGCGAGGGATCCATTAAAATTTAACCTATGCAACTTAAGACTATTCCATTATGCATAAACTGAGTATTTTGTAATGTATTAATTTACAAAAAAATTACATGATCATGATTTTATTGAGACTTTTATGATCAACTGATTGATGCTGAAACTGATTAATTTTAATTTTTTCTACATCATTTATTCGAATTGAATTAAAAATAAACAGAATTTAGTTTGATTAGACCATTACTTTTAAGGTCACTTAAAGATTAGAGCATAAACTATTTTTTTATTGAAAGAACAATCACTTAAAAATATAGCTGTAAATAATCATTTACTATATTGACTAAAACCACTCAATCACCCTATATTTCTTAAATCGATTAATTTATTGAAATACAATTATTTGCATTAAAACCTATTCAGACAGGCTGCTTAAGAACAATAAAAAGTCTTGGAAAACATTTCTACTCACGAAATACATAATGAGGAATTAAATTTATACAAAATATTATCGCCTTTCATCCGATTTTAAAGAACAATCTTCGCGCCAGATAAGGCTCACATGCAGAACTGATCAACTCCTTGGGATATTAAGCAAAACTAAAAAGTGTTAGCGCTTTAACATTTTTAAAATAAAGGTTGAAATATGCATAAACTTTTTCATAAAATGAACGGGCCCTAGAAAAATAAATACAAGGAACATTTCATGACTAAGAAATATGCAAAATTTTTGCCGTGTACGGAAGAATTTAATTTAGAAAACTTTCCATATTATTGGGTAACTCAGGTTCATGCTCAATACGTCGTTAATGTCGATCATGCACTAAAAAAGTATGGTGTTGACAATTCCCGCCGCCGCATCCTTCTTGCACTAAAAGCCAAACCGCATGCCAGTGTTTCTGATTTGTCAGAGATGGTTGTTTCTAAAATGTCGACCACGACTAAAATTGTCTACCGCTTAAAAGACGAAGGTCTGGTTGAAACCTATTCATGTGAGGATGACGCACGGATTACCCGAGTATTTTTGACTGACAAAGGCATGCAAATGACACATAAGATCAATGATCTGACCAATGTCGTACTGGAACAGTCATTTGAAGGCCTGACGCCTTTGCAAATTGAAAAAACCATGGAAAGTTTACGTCATATTTTCAAAAATTTAGCTCGTTAAAGACCTACTTTTTATTTTAAATAGACGCTGGCGAATTGGCGCATACTTTATAATAATAAATAATTCGCCAGAGCTTTCTAAAAATCAAAAAAGTTCAGTTGTGGACTGACTTTTTTGATTTTTTCTTTTGGTACATGTGAGCATTCAAAATCTTCTACCGGAAAGCCCTCTACAAAGCTACGAATATCCGGATGCCTTAGCGTTAGCCATTCTTGCAGTCGCTGCTGTGGAATCACAATAACCGAGCGTTTGATATTACCCGGCTCATGAAACTCCTTCATCATGGGATGGTCAATTGCATCCATGGTAATCATACTGGCAGAGCGTACAATTTCCCCTTGTACCCGAGCAATCTCATACACAGCTGCAATAAAAGTCGCCTGACCATCTTTACGTCTTACACCCCAACGCTGCGGTTTATTGTCAAAATATTTGGACTCATAAAATTCCGATACCGGAATGACGCCAAAATGACATTTGGCAGTGGCCTCAGCAAAAGTGGGCTTTTGCAGTAAGGTTTCATTTCTGGCGTTATAGGTCTTGGTGCCTATAGTTTTGTCTTCTGCCCATTTCGGAATGAGTCCAAAATTCACAGAACGCCATTCCAGTCCTTGAGCTGAATGAAATAAAAGCGGTGTAGCATAATTGGGATAGACCTCCTCTGGATATTCAAAAGGAATTTCTGGCAATCCCAGATTATGCAACTGCTCTAAGGTTAAAGGCTTAAAATTGGCGCACATGGTTCATATATGTAAATCATTCGACCATCAGATTATACCGTGATGCCAAGTCGAAGCCTGTCGTATTTCTATAGTTTTAGGCGCGTTGACTGTTATGAATTCGGGACAGTCAACCAATGTGTCCGGGTAAATTCCTCAAAAATCCAGCGGCCATTAAAACGACCCAATCCTGAATTTTTCTCGCCGCCAAAGGGTGCATTTGACTGATCTGCAACACTAATACCATTAATATGCGTCATACCAATATCCAGTTGTGCGGCAAAAGCAGTGCCTCGCTCGATGTTTGAAGTACATACTGCGCTGGATAAACCAAACTCGGTCGCATTGGCCAGATTTAAAGCATGTGCTTCATCCCGGGCTTTTAAGATAGGTAAAATTGGACCGAAGCTTTCTTGCTGCGCCAGATCGGAATCTTCCGCGACATCAATAAAAATATGTGGATAGACCAGATTCCCTTCAATTCCTCCTTCATACACCAGTTGCGCGCTCTGCTCACTGCCTGTTTGAATGATCTGTTGATGCTTTTCAACCTGACTCTGGTTAATGATCGGACCGATCACGGTATCTTCCAGATTTGGATCACCCACCGGAATCATTTTGATCCGATCCAGAAGCTTATCTACGTAAGCATCATGAATAGAGGTATCAACAATGACCCGGTTAGTACTCATGCAAATTTGTCCCTGATGCATAAAACGCCCCATCAGCGTTAGTTCAACCGCAAGATCAAGATCGGCATCATCCAGAATGACCAAAGGTGCATTGCCACCCAGTTCGAGTGCCAGACGCTTGATTCGGGAACTGGCCAAGGCTTTACTGCCTACACTTTTCCCCACTTCAGTCGAACCGGTAAATGAAATCATTTTCGGCACTGAATGCTCAACAAAATAATCCCCGATTTCACTGCCAGCACCGGCAACAATATTCAGTGCACCTGCAGGCAAACCTGCCTCTTCAAATAATTTACCGATTAAGGTGCCGCCAGTCACTGGTGTATCACTGGCTGGCTTCAGCACAACGGTATTACCACAGGCAATTGCAGTTGCCACTGAACGTAAGGATAAATGAAATGGAAAGTTCCATGGACTAATGACAGCAATCACGCCTAAGGGCTTGCGCAAAACCATACTTTTACGTGCCGGATCCTTACTTTCCAGCTGTTCTGTTTGGATCCAGTCTGGAAAAGCCAGACTTTCCTGAATGATGCCCAGAGCAGCATCCACCTCAACGCCGGCTTTAATGCGCGTACTGCCTGATTCAATAATGAGCCAGTCAATGATTTCGTCCCGACGCTGCTGAATGATCGCGATTAAATTTTGCAGCACTGTTTTACGTACTTCAATGGATTTCAAGCCCCCCTGCTGGAAAGCCTGCTCTGCTGCGGTATAAGCACTGTCGACATCGACAGAACTGGCAGCTGGCATACTAAAAATTTCGCTCTGGGTATAGGGGTTGATATTTTTTATTGTTCTGGTTGAAGTACCGGCTTGCCACTGACCATTAATAAACTGCTGGTCTAAATTTTGATATACCGTTGTCATTTTATTGTTTCCTCGCATGCTTTGCCCCACTTTAAAAGTTCGGCTGGAAAATTTCTAGTCAGAACGACAGCGGCTTACCATTAGACAATAAAAAAGCCTCCGAAGAGGCTTTTTTAAGCTAGACAGGATTAATCACCTGTATAACCTTTTAACTTTAAACGCGCTGCATGTAGAAGCGGCTCGGTATAACCTGATGGCTGCTCACCACCTTTAAAGATCAGGTCAGATGCTGCCTGGAATGCAATATTGTTGGCAAAGTCAGCAGACATTGGTGTATACAGTGGATCATTGGCATTTTGCTCATCCACAATTTTCGCCATACGTTGCATGACTTCTTCTACCTGTTCACGACTTACGATACCGTGACGCAACCAGTTCGCAACATGTTGTGAAGAAATACGTAAAGTCGCACGGTCTTCCATTAAACCGACATCATTGATGTCTGGAACTTTAGAACAACCTACACCCAAATCTACCCAGCGAACCACATAACCTAAAATACCTTGACAGTTATTTTCGAGTTCTTTGGTTTTTTCTTCTTCAGACCAATTAGTGTCTTTCGCCAATGGTGGTGTCAACAAATCATCTAGAGATAAAGGCTGAGTCGACAATAATTCTTGCTGACGGTCTGCAACATTAATCTGGTGATAGTGAATCGCGTGAATCACCGCACCTGTAGGTGATGGAACCCATGCACAGCTCGCACCCGCTTCAGGATGTTCAGTTTTGGTTTTGTACATGTCAAGCAGCATGTCTGGCTTTGGCCACATGCCTTTACCGATTTGTGCTTTACCACGTAAACCTGCTTGCAGACCAATCATCACGTTACGGTTTTCATAAGCCGGGAACCAGATTTGGCCTTTTACTTCGCCTTTACGAACGAATGGACCAGCTTCCATAAAGGTATGGATTTCATCGCCGGTACGGTCCATGAAACCTGTATTGATGAAGATCGTACGATCTTTGGCTTGTGCAATACAGTTCTTCAAGTTCACAGAAGTACGGCGTTCTTCATCCATAATCCCGATTTTTAAAGTTTTTGCAGGTAAGCCAAGTGCCTGTTCTGCACGTTCAAACAATTCAACGGCAAATGCCACTTCTTCAGGACCATGCATTTTCGGCTTAACGATATACATTGAACCTTGACGCGAGTTCTTGATCGTGTTTTCACCTTTGATGTCTGCAAAAGACAACAATGGCGTAACCAATGCATCCATGATGCCTTCATAGATTTCTGCGCCATCTACCAGAATCGCAGGGTTTGTCATTAAATGACCAACATTACGCAGCAACATCAATGAACGGCCGTGAACTTTAGTTTCACCACCTTCTACATTTTTGAAAGTACGGTCTTCATTCAGTTTACGGGTAACAGTTTTACCGTTTTTCTCAATAGACTCTTCTAAAGTACCTTTCATCAGGCCTAACCAGTTACGGTAGCCTTCTACTTTCTCTTCAGCATCAACAGCTGCAATCGAGTCTTCCAAGTCCTGAATGGTCGTAACCGCAGCTTCAAGAACTACATCTTTTACACCAGCGGCATCAGTTTGGCCAATCGGGCTGCTGGCATCAATTTGCACAATAGCGTGCAGGCCATTATTTTTAAATACGATTTCAGTCGGTGCTGAAGCTTCGCCATTGTAGCCAACGAATTTAGCTGCATCTGCCACAGTTGTTTTTGAACCGTCTTTTAGGGTAACAACCAGTGCATTAGCTTCAACTGCGTATTGAGTTGCATCTGCATGCGAACCTTGTGCCAATGGGAAAGTTTCGTCGAGGAAATTCTTTGCAAATGCGACAACTTTTTCACCACGTTTCGGGTTATAGCCTTTGCCTTTTTCCGCGCCATCTTCTTCAGAGATGACATCGAAGCCATAAAGTGCATCGTACAAAGAACCCCAACGTGCGTTTGCAGCGTTCAAGCAGTAACGTGCATTACGTACTGGTACCACCAACTGTGGACCTGCCAGTATTGCAATTTCTTCATCTACATTTTCAGTGCTGATTTGAAAATCTTCTACTTCTGGTAACAAGTAGCCAATTTCAGTCAAGAAAGCTTTGTAAGCTTGTAATTCAAATGTGTTATTGCGGTGCCATTCATCAATTTTCGCCTGAATGTCATCACGCTTAGCCAAAAGTGCTTTATTTTTAGGGCTAAGATCAACAACGACTTGTTCAAAGTTTTTCCAGTATGTTTCGCTGTCTAAACCAGAACCTGGTAGTGCTTCATTTTCGATGAAATCGTAAAGTTCTTTAGCAATCGCTAACTTGCCTTTTTGAATACGTGCAGTCATTGTCTTTCCTGATATTGCTACTTTTTATACAAGAGATTCTAGTATACCGATTAAAATCTAGCTGAATAGTATTATCACATTGCTAAATACTGAGCATTTTTTCCAATATGAATACCCTCATAAACATATTTGATCTTTCTCAGTTACAAATAGATATCATTCTGCTAAATACCTTAATGACAGTGTATAAAGTTTTCGAAATGTAGAAATTAGACTTAAGTTCAGATTTTCGAGTAAAATTTATGCTTTCTAGTTATACACGGTCATATTTAAAGCAAGATTAAGCCATGTTTGACCTAGCTTGTCGACAATTTAAGCGCTTATTTTTATAAAAAAAGCGCCGGTGAATCACCAGCGCTTTTATTGTTATTCTCCATTCACGGAGACTTTTTGCTCAATCTGACGGTGTTCAGAATTCAGGTAATCATCCGATTGCATTTCCAGCAAACGGGAACGGGTCCGTTCAATTTCAAAGGCCAGTTTCTCACCCTGATAGATATCAATAATATTATCTTCCGAGGTTAAGAGTAATTTGACGCCACGGTCATAAAATTCATCGACCAGATAAATAAAACGGCGCGTGCCATCATTCAGGAAATCGGTCAGGTGCGGTACATTACTCACTAAAACCGTATTATAAATATTAGCAATTTCAATAAAATCAGCCGGACTACGTGGTTTTAAACAGAGCTCAGAGAATTCACACCACAACACATCTTCGGTATGGGACACAGTTTCGACAATACGGTTATTGATAATAATCGGTTCTTCAGAGCAGGTCTGGGTCTGGGTCAGCGCACTGAAACGTTGCGCAATCCAGTTTTTATGATCATGGGTTAATGGGAATTTAAACAGTTGAGCCTGTTTCAAAACCCGTAAACGGTAATCCACCCCGGCATCGACATTCAGGATCACACAGTTCTTTTTCACCAGCTCAATCGTTGGTATAAAACGGTCACGATGAATGCCGTTTTTATATAGGCCGTCCGGTGCGATATTTGACGTGGCGACCAAGGTAATGCCACGTTCAAACAGTTTCTGGAACAGATCACTCAGGATCATCGCATCGGTGACATTAGATACGAAGAATTCATCAAAACAGATAATGACGGCATCTTTATAAATCCGATCCGCGACGATATCTAACGGGTTACGCTGCCCCGATAATTTGTTGAGTTCACGATGCACATGCTGCATAAAATGGTGAAAATGCATCCGGGTTTTACGACGAAACGGAATCGAATCATAGAACTGATCCATTAACCAGGTTTTGCCACGTCCCACTCCGCCCCACATATACACACCTTTCGGCGAGGTCTGACGGCGAAAACGGCGAAATGCTTTTTTCGATGCTTTAAAACGCTGAATTAATTCCAGCCAGACACGATTCAGCTCATGTACTGCCATTGCCTGCGCTTCATCAGGCATAAACTGTCCTGAAGAGATCGCTTGTGCATAACGTTCTGCAGGAGAAATCGGACTAAAAGCTGTGCTGTGCTGTGAATTAAAATCGGACATAGAATTTCGTACTATTTGGGATCAATTTAATTATAGCGGAGTTTAATCAACACGCTATAACACTTTGGCATAAACAAACTTAGGCTATTTTATATATTGCCGAGGGCTTTGCCCAAACCAGCGTTTAAAGGCGTGGTTAAAAGCCGCCGGCTCAGAATAACCTAATAATTCTGCAATCATTTCAATCGAATACTGTTTGTACTCAATTAATCGCAAAGCTTTATCTTTAATAATCTCTTCGCGAATCTGTTTATAACTGGTATCACACTGCTGTAACTGATGCCTTAAGGTTCGCTCCGGAATATGCAGCGCCTGTGCAGTTTCAGCCATACTCGGCATCAGGCCGCTTTGAATCTCCAGATAATCCTGCACCCGCTGTACCACAGTCGGCGTGTGTTCATCCTGTTGTAAACGCTCCAGTTCAGCCAGACATTTGGCTTCATACACCGCAAAAGTTACTGCATCCTGCGACGGAATTTTGATATCCAGAACTGCCTCATCGAACCAGAATGCCGCCCGAGGTGCATCGAACTGTACCTGTGTTCCGTAGTAATCATGATAGACCTTTAAGGTATTCAGATCTTCCGGATAGGCAAATGGCAACTCGATCCGCAGATCAGGTTTGGATAAACCCATCATTTTGTAAATTTCCCGGATAAACTTAAAAGTCCCGGAAATCTCCGCCTGTGCCAGCAACAGACCCAAATGATCATCTTGCTGCTTGGCCCGATAACATAGCGCGCTATGATGCTCGCTTTGCTGCAAGGTCAACTGACCGGTCAAATGCGTCAACTGCTGAAAACGGATCACCTGATTCAGTGCATCACGTACCGTAGGACTGGTCACCAGCAACATGAGTAAGGGACCATAACCTGCCAAAGCATAATGCTGGCCAATCAATAATCCCTGTTCAGGTTGGATTTCCTGTCCCACCACCTTAAGCACATCATGTTCCAGACTCGGATGGATCACCGAGCTTGGATCAAAGGCATCTACACGCAGCCCAATGTTTTGCAGTTTCTGATCGACCTCCATGCCAGCCTTGCGCATTCCTTGAATCAAATACATCAGACTGAGAACAGAACGTTTCATAACCATACAAATACAATGTGATTATTCTAGTTGTACTATAAAAATAATGTGTCGGCTATTGCCGTTTAGATCAATTTTCTATCTAATCATCAAGGAGCAAATTACGATAAATATCCAACATTAAAATAAGTAAGGAATTTACTGATGCTAGATTATGCCACCCCTACACGTTCCCATCCCCATACTAAAGTTGCTATTATTGGAGCTGGTTTCGGAGGGATTGCCATGGCAATACGTTTACAACAGCATGGTATTTATGATTTTATTATTCTTGAAAAAGGTAGCGATTTTGGCGGAACCTGGCGGGACAATCAGTACCCTGGAGCAGCCTGTGATGTGCAATCACATTTATATTCCTTGTCATTTGCACCGAAAAGCAATTGGTCCAAACGTTATGCGGAAGCACCCGAGATATTTTCTTATATTCAGGATCTGGTGACCGATTATAACCTGCGTGCTTTTTGCCGTTTAAATACCGAAGTACTGGCAGCACATTACCAGGCAGAACGCTGTCTATGGCAATTACAGCTACAGGATCAAAGTATCCTTGAAGCCCAGTTTGTTATATTCGCTTCCGGACCTTTACATATTCCGCAAATCCCAGATATTCTCGGTATTGAGAAATTCCAAGGCAAAGTCTTTCATTCTGCGCAATGGGATCACACTTATGACCCGACTGGCAAAAATGTCGCATCGATTGGAACAGGTGGCAGCGCCATTCAATATATTCCGGAAATTGCCCCGAAATGCAAACAACTGTATGTCATGCAACGTACTGCAGCTTGGATCATTCCTCGGGATGAACGTGCCTACCCGAATCTTGAAAAGAAACTCTTTAAAAAATATGACTGGTTTAGAAAGTTACATCGCACCCGCCTGTATTGGTCAAATGAATCGCGTGTGGTACCGATTATCAAACCAGGCATTATGAAATTCACCCAAAAACTGGCAGAACTATTCATTAAATATGAGGTCAAAAATCCTGAATTGGCCAAAAAACTGACTCCCGATTACATCATGGGCTGTAAACGCATTCTGATCTCGAATAAATACTTTCCCACGTTTAAACGCCATAATGTAGAACTGGTGACTGAAAAGATTCAGGAACTGACCGAACACAGTATCATTACCCAAGATGGAAAAGAGCAGCCGATTGACTATCTGATTTATGGCACCGGATTCATTACCGATCCACGTATCTATATGAAGAATTTTCAATGTACCGGGCTTGATGGCGTAGAGTTGAATGAAATGTGGAAACAAGGTGCTGAAAGCTATTATGGAATTTGCGTGAAAGACTTTCCAAACTTGTTTCAGTTACTGGGGCCAAATACCCTATTGGCACACAACTCTGTCATTTTTATGATTGAGGCACAAGTCGAATATATTTTGCAATTGATGCAACTAGTCGATCGATCCCAAAGCGATGCCATCATGGTCAAAGACCAGGCACAGGATGCATTTAATCAGCAGGTGCAACATATGTTTGAAAAGACTGTGTGGCAATCTGGCTGCGTCAGCTGGTATCAGCAGGAAGGCGGCAAGAACTTTGCCTTATGGCCAACTTATACCTGGAAATACTGGCTCAAAACAAAAAAGCCAAATGCCGCAGATTATCGATTATTGAATAAAGTCGCCTAAAAGCTTTTACCATCTGACATCAAGCGGTGGCATAATTTATAGGTAATTTTTTCAATCCATTAAATTTATGCAATCGCTTTGGCTTATCTTTCAGCTTCTATTCTGTCTAGCACTCGGTTTTGCCATGGCAAAACAAATTCCGCTTTCGATTATTAAAATCTGTTTCAAGCTATTGCCCTATTTTAGCTATGTTTTATTGATTGCAATTGCCTTTGAATTTTCACAATTGGTAGATGAATTGCAGCATCCTCTCCAGATTTTGAGTACGTCGATCAGCATTGCCTTTCTGACCTCGCTCGGTGCTTTTGCATTTTGCTATCTACTATTTAAATGGGCAGGTTATCCTCCTAGTTCCGGTCGGGTATCCGTCGACCTGGTGCTTAAATCCCTAATGAACATGAGCTATGCCTTTTTGGCTCTCGCAGGCGGATATTGTTTACATACGGGCTTGAATCTATTTGATCTATCCGTGCAAATCAGCACCTGGCATTTGTTGCTGGTATTTATGTTCATGATTGGCCTGGATCTGGCTTATTCACCTTTAGATCGTTCCTGGTTAAATTTTAAAATTCTCTTAGTTCCGATTGGTTGTATTTTTGGTTCATTATTTGCAGTCATGCTTTATTCATTCTGGAATACAGACATCAGTCTAAAAGATTTGATCATGCTGTCACAAGGCTATGGATTTTACTCAATGTCAGGTGTTGTCGTAACAGAACTCAGAAATGCAGAACTCGGCAGTATCGCGCTAATGAATGACCTGTTTAGAGAAATTTTTGCCATCTTACTCATGTATGGTATGGGCTGGAGATACCCAAGATCCGCCATTTCCGCAGCGGGTGCAACTGCGATGGATGTGACTCTACCGATGGTTAAACAGGCCTGTGGGCATGATTTTATTCCACATGCCATGGTCAGTGGTTTTATTTTGTCACTGTTAGCACCAGTCATGGTGAGTGTACTGGCAGCGATTTAATTACTTTATCACTTTCTCAATCTCACTAAATTCCTCTTTTATAAAGAGGAACTCTCCTCCCTGATTCAGTTTAAAAGCAGAATTTTAAAACGAAGCACAAGCAAGTAGGCCGAGAGGGCTGACTAAAAACTTAAATCAATATCACTTAAGGCATCGCCTACTGTTTCAATAACATTCGAAGCAAGACTAATGGCATCAGATGCCAAACTGACCACATCGATCCCCGCTGTCCAATCTGCTGAGCTTGCCTGCTGTTGTTGCTGTTCTTGTTGCTTAAGCTGCTCTGCCTGTTGAACATTTTGAATCACGTCATTCTGTGCTTTTTCTAATTGTGGTTCAGATGAAGTCATAATTTTTCCTTTTTATTTTATAACTATTTTTTTCAATATATAAAAAAAGCCTTTCGACTGAAAGGCTTTTTGTCATTCAAACCATATTAAAGCGTTGCCAGAATATCTTTTAAGGTTTGGCGCATATTTTTAGACTGGGTAATCGGGCGACCAATTACCAGATGTGTTGAGCCATCTAGCATTGCCTGTTTCGGTGTCACAATACGTTTCTGGTCATCTGCATTCGACCCTTCTGGACGAATGCCGGGTGTCACCAATGCAAAGTCTTTTCCAATCGTTTCACGTAACATTTTCGCTTCTTGAGCTGAGCACACCACACCATCGAGACCACTCTCTTTGGTCAGTTGTGCCAGACGTTTTACATGCTCATTTGGCTCAATATCCAGACCAATATCTTTTAAGTCTTCACGGCCCATTGACGTCAATACAGTCACTGCAATCAACTGAGTTTTATAATTACCCGCTTGCAAACGCTCTACACAGGTTTCCATCATCTTGCGGCCACCTGAGGCATGCACATTGACCATCCACACACCCAAATCTGCTGCCGCGCATACTGCCTGTGCTGTTGTATTTGGAATATCATGAAATTTCAGATCCAGAAATACATCAAAGCCTTTATCTTGAAGTGCTTTGACAATAATTGGACCTTCATGGGTAAATAACTCTTTACCAACTTTAAGTCGACACAAGGCAGGATCTAACTGTTCTGCAATGGCTAAGGCATCAAATTGGCTTTTGGCATCTAGTGCGACGATGATACTCAAGAGATTACCCCTTCATATAGGCAAAAAATAAGCCCATTATAATGGGCTTTGATTTTCATTGGTAATATCTAATACAGTTTTTTCATGCCGGGTATGGGCTGCTGCTTCAGCGGCCATTAACTTGGCTGTATTCAACTGTTCCTTACGTAGATGTTCAATGTCTTTACGCAGTCGTTTTATTTCCCAATTCGTCTGAAAAACCCGGAAGATCTGAACGCCCAATAACAGGCCCAAAACGACACCTAAAGATAACGTGAGGAGAAGTAATAATCCCAGGCGCATTGCGGGAACTTGAGTAAATAACAAGTCCACTGACAATTCGGTACCGTTTTGCAAAACCAAAGCTAATGAATAACCAAACAGTACCAATAAAAGAATGACCAGAACGTAACGCATGAACACCCCGCAAAATATTTACAATTATTTTTGTGCAGACTCGTTCACAGCGTCACGAAGTGCCTTGCCTGGTTTAAAGTGCGGAACTGCTTTTGCAGCCACTTCTACTGATTTACCAGTTTTAGGGTTACGACCTACGCGCGGTTCACGGTGATGCAATGCAAAACTACCAAATCCACGAATCTCGATACGATTGTCAGTTGATAATGCTTCTATCATTTGATCAATCATAATTTTAACTGCTTCTTCCACTAAAGGCTCAGCCAAATGCGGATTTTTTAACGCAATACGCTCTATTAAGTCAGACTTATTAAGTGCTTCAGTAGTCATCTGCGACCTCTTTAATTATCAAGCTACTTGGGATCTATTTCCCGATAATAACCTGTTTAAATACAAAACGGTAGCGCAATAATTAAATACTACGCTACCGTTTACAGTATTTGTATAAAAAGTATTAGTTAACTTACATTAACAATACAATTCAAACGCTTACTTAGTTGCCCATTTGAGCTTTGATCAGGTCACCAATTGTCTTAGGACCATTGTCTTGACCAGCAGGAGCTGTTTTCAAGTTAGCAACTGCTTCTTTCTCTTCAGCTTCGTCTTTCGCTTTGATAGACAAGTTGATTGCGCGAGATTTACGATCTACGTTGATGATCTTCGCTTCAACCTCTTGACCAACTTCAAGGAACTTAGTTGCATCTTCAACGCGATCGCGGTTGATTTCAGATGCTTTCAAAGTCGCTTCAACTTCGTCAGCTAACTTAACAGTAGCGCCTTTAGCGTCAACTGCAGTTACAGTACCTTTAACCAACGCACCGCGTTCGTTAGCAGCAAGGAAGTCATTGAACGGATCGTTGTTCATTTGCTTGATGCCAAGGCTGATACGGTTGCCTTCAGCGTCTACAGAAAGGATAACCGCTTCAACAGTGTCGCCTTTCTTGTAACGACGAATCGCTTCTTCGCCTTGTTCGTTCCAAGAAATATCAGACAAATGAACTAGACCGTCGATACCGCCTGGTAAACCGATGAAGATACCGAAGTCAGTGATAGATTTGATCGTACCAGAAACTTTTTCGCCTTTGTCGTGATCTTTAGCAAACTCTTCCCATGGGTTAGCACGAGTTTGTTTGATACCCAAAGAAATACGACGACGTTCTTCATCAACTTCAAGAACCATAACATCAACTTCGTCACCAATCTGAACAACTTTAGATGGGTGGATGTTTTTGTTCGTGTGATCCATTTCTGAAACGTGTACTAAACCTTCAACGCCTTCAGCGATTTCAGCGAAACAACCATAGTCAGTCAGGTTAGTTACGCGCGCTTTAACGATTGAACCTTTAGGGTAACGGTTCATGATCGCTAACCATGGATCTTCGCCAAGTTGTTTAAGACCTAGAGAAACACGGTTACGTTCGCGGTCGAATTTAAGTACTTTAACAGTAACTTCTTGACCAACTTCAACAACTTCTGAAGGGTGCTTGATACGTTTCCAAGCCATGTCAGTGATGTGAAGAAGACCATCAATACCGCCAAGGTCAACGAATGCGCCGTAGTCAGTAAGATTTTTGATAGTACCAGTAACTGTTTGACCTTCTTCAAGCTGAGCAAGAAGAGCTTCACGGTCAGCTGAAGATTCAGCTTCCATAACAGCACGACGTGAAACAACAACGTTGTTACGTTTAGCGTCAAGTTTGATTACTTTGAATTCTAACTCTTTGCCTTCTAGGTGAGTAGTATCACGAATAGGACGAGTATCAACTAAAGAACCTGGAAGGAACGCACGTACTGGACCGATGTCAACAGTGAAACCACCTTTAACTTTACCAGAGATAACACCAGTAACGATTTCGCCGTCTTCAAAGATTTTTTCAAGTTTAGTCCAAGTTTCTGCGCGTTTAGCTTTTTCGCGAGAAAGAACTGTTTGACCCATACCGTTGTCAAGTGCTTCAACAACTACGTCTACAGTATCGCCAACTTGAACTTCAAGTTCGCGCTGTTCATTTAAGAATTCAGCACGGTCAACAACGCCTTCAGATTTAAGGCCAGTGTCAACAGTTACCCAATCAGAGTCAATGCTTACTACAACGCCCTGGATAACTGCACCCTTTTCAACGTTGAGGTTTAATTCGCTTGCTTCAAAGAGGGCTGCAAAAGATTCGGTCATGATATTTCCGATAAAGTCAGCGGTCTTGGATCAGACAAGGCCGGTTTAATTAAGCATCTACATAGTCCATATAAAACTGATCAAGCTATGCGTTTGCTGATAAAATTGGGTTAATTTGCTAACTGCTGATCCACATAAGTGGTCATCAGCTGGAATACTTCATCGATATTCAAATCTGAACTATCAATAATGTAAGCATCATCCGCAGGCTTGAGTGGAGCGACGGCGCGTTCCGTATCTCGTTTATCGCGAGCGATGATATTAGCTAAAATGTCGCTTATTTTAACATCCAGTCCCATGCCCTGCAACTGCTTTACACGTCTTTGCGCGCGTGATTCAGCCGAGGCCGTCAAATATATTTTTGCCTGAGCATTCGGGAAGATACTTGTCGCCATATCACGTCCGTCTGCTACCAGACCAGGCGCCTGTGCAAAGGCATGCTGACGTGAAACCATCGCTGTTCTAAGCTCAGGAATTGCTGCAACTTTTGAAGCAAACTCTCCTACCCGTTCAGTTCGAATAGTTTGGGACACATCTTCACCATCCAGCCACACCTGCACCCCGGTGTCGGTACTAACAAACTGGATATCTAAATTTGTTGCGATTTGTACGCATTCTGGCAATTTCGTGTCTAGCGAATCCAGCAAATCATGGTGATGCAATGACAAACCCAAAAGGCGGTATAAAGCACCAGAATCCAATAAGTGAAACTGATAATGTGCAGCCAGTTTCGCTGCTAACGTGCCCTTGCCAGACCCACTTGGACCATCAATGGTAATAATTTGAACTGTCATTGCTTTCCCGTTGTTGTTTAAACAGATTTTGCGAGTTTTGTCAGGCCTAGTTTAATCGCTGCCTGTAACTGTGCAAGGATTAATTTACTCACAAAAGGCGCACGTGCCTGCAATTCAATCGTATAAGTTACTAACGTTTTGTCATCAGCCAGTGCTTCAAATTCAATAATGCCTAAATGATGCTTGATCAATGGATTTTTAATAATCTGATATTCGATGCGATTATTTGGCTCGAATAAGGTAATTTGTTCTTTCAGCGGCTTTACTGGACCCATACCCATTGCACGAACCGAACCGAGTCCATCAGGATATTCAGCATCCGCAGAATCCTTGATTCGTTCGACCTGCATCGGCGCAAAGGCAATATTATAAGTGGCATGCTTAGACATTAAATCAAAGACATCATCAAGCGCTGCCGGGAATTCTTTTTTTACTTGAATGCTATTCATTATTGTTCCTGAATATTGCAGATATTTGAAAGTAAGTAAATTTTAGCGGATAAAGCAGATTTATTTCTGCGTATTTAATAACTTTTCTTGTAACTTGAGTTCTCGTTTCTGCTCGCGGCGCAACTTAAAAAATGAACTGAGCTGTTCAGAGCATTGCTGCTGCATGCAGCCTGCCTGGAAAGGAAATACGTGATTATAATAACCGGTTTCAAACAGTTGACGCGCACTCACCAGTGAACCTGCTTTCGCTTCAAATGCACCAAATACTACCCGTGAGACCCGCGAATGCACCAGCGCACCGACACACATGGTGCACGGCTCAAGAGTCACATAGAGCACCGCATCATCAGGTAAACGATAATTTTGGATGTTTTGACAGGCATCACGTAGCGCAACAATTTCCGCATGCGCAGTGGGATCATTCAACGAGATCGGTGCATTAAATCCCTGACCAATGATCTGATTTTGGCTGACGATAATTGCCCCGACAGGGATTTCTCCCTGTGCAGCAGCAAGTGCAGCCTGCTCGTAAGCACGCTGCATCCAGTATTCATCTGTAAATTGTGTTTCGGACATTGAAGCTTAAATCACACCATAATGCTTGAGCAGCTCATTCCAGCTTTCAATAGTCGTAACTGGAGGATTCTCAGACAGGATACCTTTCAAGCTCATATCTGCACCTTTTTTCCACTCAGGACTAAGGTCTTTGTCGACCAGACGTGCACGCACACCTTCGACAAAATCATGATGACGGATTTTCCAGTCAGAAATTTGCAGTTCCAGTTCAAAAACTTCTTTCCAGGAATGTACCTGCTTACCCCATTGCCATAATAGCCAGGTCAAGGCTGCAGTGGTGGGTGAACCTTTTTTCAGGTTTTCACTGGCCTGACGCAACCAGTCACTACGTGCATCACTCAGGCCAATAATCGATTCATAATCATGCTCGAAGTTGATACCACGGCACACACTATGAATGACATCCAGAGAGTTCTGCAATGGTCCCGGGCCGACTGGACGATGCATACCGTTCAGGGTGTCATCAATGGCGCGAAAGTCACCTGCAGGATAATGATCCCAATCGATATTAATGACTTTATCCAAAACTGAATCACGCTGTGCATCACAAATATGGGTTGCCCAGCCAATCCCATAAGCGCCGGCAGCCGTCATGATTGATCCGGTCAAGCCGGTAAATAGACCAATCGCACCACGATCTGCCAGGAAGCGGGTCGCACCCACATCTGGATATAAACCGATATTGATTTCAGGCATGGCCAAACGTGAATATGGCGTCACTAAACGGAAAGGCGCTGCCATAAACAGGCCCAAGCCACCGCCCATCACATAACCTTCACCCCAGACTAAAACGGGTTTGGCATAATTATGTAATAACAGATCGAGTGCATATTCTTGCTCAAAAAATTTATTGGCAGCCGCGACTTCATCATTAATCACTAACTGACGCAGCTTACGCACATCCCCACCCGCGCAGAACGCTTTTGGTGTGGTTGAATCTAGCCAGATGGCTTTTACGCTTTCATCATGATGAAAGTCCTGAAATACTTCCAAGAGTGCGGAAGCGATCGATTCATCCAGCGCATGCAAAGATTTCGGGCGATTTAAACGAACGATACGCCAACCATTGTGCGCTTCTTCAACAATCAAATCTGGATGATAATGTTTAGTAAGGGGAGAATATTTCATGCGTCCAGCTGCCAATCTATAGGCTCAATGCCATGTTGTTTGAGGTAATTATTCGATTTCGAAAATACTTTGCAACCAAAAAAACCACCACGGTTTGCGGCCAAAGGCGATGGATGTGCTGCCTTTAACACGAGATGCTTGTCTTGATTAATGCGCTGTCCTTTACGCTGTGCGTATGCGCCCCAAAGAATAAAGACAATATGTTCACGCTGTTCATTTAATACATCAATGACGTGATCGGTAAATTCTTCCCAACCGCGCTTTTGATGCGAAGTCGGCTGACCTGCTTCTACGGTCAGTACTGCATTTAACAGAAGCACACCCTGCTCTGCCCAATGCGTCAAGTCACCATGCTTCGGTCTTTCAACCCCAACATCAGCATGTAACTCATGAAAAATATTACGCAAAGATGGTGGTAATGCAACCCCCTTTTGCACGGAAAAGCTTAATCCATGCGCCTGATTTGGGCCATGATAAGGATCTTGCCCTAAAATTACCACTTTCACCCGATCTAGCGGCGTAGTATTCAAAGCATTAAAAATCAGATGATTGGGAGGATAAATGATTTTATCTGCTTTTTTTTCTTCAACGAGAAATGCTTTTAATTCATCCATTTTCGGACTGAGCAAAAATTCACTCAATCCATATTTCCAGCTTTCATCCAGCTGAACTTTATTCAGCTTGGCCAGTTGCTGTTCATTTAAAGACATTCTTCAATCCTAAATCTATGTCAATGGATTTAAAGTCACGCAGACTTTAAATCTGTACCTGTAAATCTACTGTAGGGTTATGAAATGGTGTGCCCTGTTTGAGCTTGGCAAACATGTCCGGATCTGTCCATTCAGCCTGCACTTGTTCAGAGAACTCAAGTTGCTCCAGACTAAGGATGCCCATTTGTTCATTTTGAATATCTTCTAAAAAGCTTTGTGCATAGCCGGTGTCGGTTTCATGCACAATCACAGAATAGACTTCGACATCGCCTTCACCATTTTGAGTCACGGTCGATGCCAGCACCTGCTGTGCCAGAAAGAAGAAAATACGTGAAAACTGTTCTGCTGATGGCGATACCGGCAAAGACACCCAGCGCGCACTGAAATTCTTGCAGGCCTGAATATATTCCGGATCGTCATTTTTCCAAAAGCAGATGGCATGATCGAAAGAATCAAAGAAATCCTTAATCACACCTTTAAGCAGACCAAAGTCATAGACCATTTGACCATGATCTAGCTTCGAGGCTTTTAGCAATAACTCGACTTTATAACTATGGCCATGGATCGAACGCTTACAGCGATCTGACGTGCAGTTACGCACAATATGAGCATTCTCAAACTTAAATAACTTACGAATTAACATATGCCGTAATGTCGTCAAAAAATAGGTGAATTAATTTTGATTATAAAGCAAAAGTAAAGCTTTGAGGATTAATTTTGCTGTTTAGCATGATAGGAAAAAGGCATCAGCCCGGCATTTGCGCTTATCCAGCCTGTACAACTCATGAGCTAAAATTAAAATGGCGCCATGCTACGGTAAGCGACATAAACCTGTTTGTCCTGACGAACCAGATCGCTGCTAAACTGGCGCTTACGCTCACTTAAAACCACTTCGATTCGGGCTTTAAAATAATTGGATTGCACCCCAAGCAGACTGTTAAACAAATTACGCCTGTCCGCATCGACCTGAGCGAAAGGCTCCAGTGACCACAGATCAGTCACATTGGAAAAGTGCTCCAAATTGGCCTGACGCTGATCCAGCAATTGCTGCACTGCATTCACATCCAGCTTTTCATCCATACTAGCCAAAAGAAAAGCTGAAGCGGTATTAATATTGACCAGGCTCTCCTGCACCGGTGCAGTACTCAGATAAGGTGCTATCAGCTTATATTTATTCTCTTCAAAACCGCGTACCAGCTTTAATTCTTCTACGCTGTGAAATTTTGCATTCGGTGGCAAAGCAGCATTGGGCAAGCTCTGATAATAGTTAGATTCGGCGCCCATGCCCCCACTGACCAGCTCGTCTGCATCCTGCCAGTCAATGACTGCTTCACTGAGCTGTTCCGGCAAACTGGCACGTTTTAGAATCAGCTCGAACCATGCTTTGGCATTTTCATTGACTGCGCCTTCGGCAGTAATCAGGCTATTTAAATTAAACTTGCCTGATTCATCCTGTATTATTCCGGAGACATAACCGTCATCTACCGGAAAAGCTGGCATGGGCTGCGCCCAGGTTTCCTGCAGATGGTCGACCTCTGCGGCATTTTCAGCATCATCGACCAGCAATTCAGAAAAAAAGGCCTCAGCACTTTTGGCATACATTAAGGACTGGTTTTGTCGCATCAAATAGGCAGTGCTTTCAGCAGTTGCAGCTTGACGTTGCGCAATCGTAGCCGCCAGAATAGTCGCTAGCGCTACCATCACCAGAATGGTAATCAGTGCAATGCCCTGCTGCTGCTTGATCATGATCGCTTTATTCATTTTCATTTCTTATTATTCTGAGCTGGGTTGACCGGTGTTCTGAGTATCAAGCAAAAAGTCCGTATTCAATAAACTGAACATCCATTCATAACTTACACCATTCACGGTTAAATTGATTTTAATCCCTTTAGGCAAACGCTGTTTATGCTCTAACTGATTCAGATCAGCAGAAGCATCCGGCCATTGTGTGAGTTCATTCGGATTAAGTACGATGATCTGAAATTGTTCCACTTCCGACAATAAAACACTGGATTCGGGCTGATCTTGACCTGCCTGATTTAGATTCCGGTATTTCAAGCGATAAAGTTTCTGCTCATCGGCTCGATACTGATATTCAATGCGCTCATCTGGGGAAATCCCTTCTTCCAAAGGATTAGTTACCCCGGTTTTACTGAAATTAAAGCGTCCGTTCTGCAGCACTAGAGCCGGTTGAATATCCCCATTGATGTTGGCCGTTAAGGGAACTGTCTGTACGGTATCTCGCAGAATCTGCTGATAGGTTTGTTGTAACTGACCTAGACGCTGTTCATGAATCACATTCTGATCTTTAGTTTTGACAATATAATCAAAAACTTTCCAGCTCAAAGCAGACAGCA
This sequence comes from Acinetobacter endophylla, assembly GCF_053543775.1. Taxonomy (NCBI): domain Bacteria; kingdom Pseudomonadati; phylum Pseudomonadota; class Gammaproteobacteria; order Moraxellales; family Moraxellaceae; genus Acinetobacter; species Acinetobacter endophylla. The sequence continues at coordinate 104,940 of NZ_JBLVOM010000247.1, forward strand.
CCGCAAAGATCGCAATTGCGACCATTAATTCAACTAGGGTAAATCCTTTAGGCTTCATGGGGTATTGTTCATGCGATGATTAAAGAACATCAGACTGCTGATGCCAGATTCAACCTGACCACTGTCCTGATTAACCAGACTAATCTGTAATTCGATTCGCTGGACATTCGGACTGACCGTCGGCTCACTACGCTTGTCAATCTGCCAGGTTTCACCTTGCTGGGTCAGCTGTTTGGAAGCCGTGCCTTCCATCCATTCCTGATTGATTTCCATTTGCGCCACTTCATTTAAGGCAACAAACTGTGCTTTGGTACGTAGAATGGCATTCGAGGTCGACTGGGTATATTGCATTGCGACTTTGGTCAGGGTCATAGCTGCGGTTGCAAAAATTGCCAAGGCCACCATGACTTCCAACAAAGTAAAACCTGAGGCACGATTAAGTCGAGTAACACTCGACCTGAGCGACATTGTCGCGCAAGAAAGTCCGATAGCAGCGCAAGACGAAGTCCTATGCTTGCAGCACACATGATCAAATCCATGAACACTCGCCTTAAACAACTTGATTACACCAGACCCAGCGCTCTGCTTGAAATATCTAGATTTCATTGATTTTACCCAGATGATCAATCTCAATCGCAGCACCCACTTCACGGTCTTCTAAAAAGAACTGAATCCGCACCGGTTTGACTTCACCATTGCCGAGCCAGATTAATTGAGGTGAATTTGCCTGAGTCAGGTCACGATTTTGTGCCCTGGCATAACGCTGCTGTTCCAGTGCCTGAATTTGAAAGGAAATATGATCAGGCAAACTACGCAATTTAAAATCTGCATAATTTTGCCATTTCTCATTTTGCAGGTTCGGTTCAGTCTGCGCTGCCGAACGATATTCTATAATTCCATAGCGAAATGGCGTGACATCTGTCGCTGATTGAACGTCAAGCGCGAGTATTCTGGATTGGTCATTAGCCTCGCGTAGCACCCGTTGCAAGTCCACCAATAAAATTTCCCGTGCCTGCATCGCTTTGCGCTGATCGACACCACTGGTATTCAGCAGCACTAGTGAAGCCATAATTCCCATAATCACAATCACCACCATCAATTCGATTAAGGTAAAGCCACGAACTGCACTGTGAGGTGATCTGATCATAGGACAACCTTAGGCAAACTGCTCGGCTGAATGTACCTGCTTAGGCAAAGCCAGTGCCTGATCGATATAGGCTACACGCAAGGTATCGCGCGAACCCAAATAACGCTGATAGAAACTGGAATTAAGAATTGCAGCTGCACCATGGGTCAACGACCAGATCGAAGCCAGATAATCGCGTACTGACATGCGGCTATTAATAGAAGCCAGATAAGTTTCTGTCATACGGATAATCAGGCGTAAACGCTGTTTGCGCACCTGATAAAGTTCGCTAAAAAGGTGCTGGATTCCAACCCCAGTCGTCGACAGGCGTTCTTCAATCTGATGAAACAGCACGGTTCGTTCCGGATGATGTAAATGATGCAGCATAAAGAAGGCCAGATGTTCAGGAAAGGCTTTATCGCTATCCTGAATCATTTCCAGCAACATGCGCTCATTACGGATAATCAGCAGCATGTACAGCTCATCTTTACTCTGAAAATGTTTATAAAGTGTCCCTTTGGCCAGATCAAGCTCGGCAGCCAGCGCATCTAGCGTCATTCCTGCTTCACCATTTTCCAACAGGAGCTGTTCTGCAACTTGAAAAATCAAGGTTTCTCTTGCTCGAAACTGAGCCTGACGATCCATCTTCACCCTATAAACTCTCTTTGTACTTTATATAACTTTATTTACTTTAAATTCAGAAGATTTTCAAAGTTCTGCTTTGTGATAAAAGCCATTTCTTCTAGCGACTTATCATATACATCGCAAAGCGCTTTGGCTACATAAGGAACGTATTTAGGCTCATTAGATTTGCCACGATACGGCATTGGCGCAAGATAAGGACTATCGGTTTCAATCAGCACACGATCCAGCGGAACCTGTTTGGCGACATCACGCAGATCCTGCGCATTTTTAAAGGAAACAATGCCGGAAAATGACACATAATAGCCGCAGTCCAGTACCGCTTTGGCGGTTTCCCAGTCTTCGGTAAAACAATGCAAAATCCCGTGAGTCGATTTTTCCGCGCGGATAATATCAACGGTATCATGCTTGGCGGAACGGGTATGAACAACTACAGGTTTTTTGGTGATTTGTGACGCATGAATATGCCGGGCGAAACAGGCCTTTTGCTCTGCAATAAAATCGGTACTGTGATAATAATCAAGACCGGTTTCACCGAGCGCCCAGACTTTCTCCGGTTGCGCCAGTTCGACCAGATATTCAGTCGTGGCACGCGCCATGGTTGCAGCATCTTCGCAAGGATGTATGCCAACGGTATATCCGACATCTGCATGACGCGCGGCAATTTTGGCCAGCTCGATATGATCATCCAGATCGACCGAGATACTCATGAATTTGGAAACACCGGCTTCACGAGCCTGAGCCAATGCCTGATCCAGATCACCATGATATGGTGTCAAATCAAGCAGGGTTAAATGACAATGAGTATCTACAAACACGATGCGTTCCTACCAAGGGTAAATTAACTACATAGTGTAACTTTTACGTCCTTCAGATTTAAGACCTGCAACCAGACGATCTGCTTCATTTTTAAAATAAACGCCTTTTTCACCGCTTAACTGGATGCCAAAGCCTTGTGGCTTGATGCCATTCTGCTTTTGCGAGACCCAGATGACTTTACCGGTTAAAGGAATTTTCTGGGTCTGGTCAGGCAAAGTCGTCAATACAAAAACCTCTTCGCCCAGTTTGACCGGCTGCTTGGAAGGAATAAAAAGCCCACCACCCACAACATAAGGCATATAGCTGGCAAACAGTGTTTCAATGTCAGGAATATTGGCCTGAATAATACCGCCCATACGTGGTTGCATGTGATTTCCCCTTAATTAAAGATTCATCAGCGTGATAAACAATTCATCAATAACCAGATTGCTTTGGACATTCTGTTCAAGGAATTGTTTAGCGCGCTGAAAATCTTCATAAATTTTAAAAAGTGCTTCTAATGAATATTGTTCTGCAAGTACATTGAATTCAAGGTCAATGTTTTTCACCGTCTGATTTAGCTTGACACAAATTAAATCGGACAACAAGTATTCAAACATTTGAGCAAAGTCACCAAAATTCAGGTTTTTATTCCATTTGGTCGCAATTGCCATCGGCATATTTTTTTGCATGACCAGTTTTTGCCAGTCTTGCAGGAATTCCTGACGTAGTGGCAGCCAGGCACTTTGTGCAATCTCTAGTGCCTGTAACGGCATCTGATTGGACAGGTTCATCAATAACTGTTGTTGGCTAGCACCTGCATCTGGGAGCTGATTCTGGACATAATCGCTAAATTGTTCTGCGGAAATCCGGTCCAAAGCAAAATGCTGCAAACGACTGCGTATAGTCGCGGGCAATTTTAAATAATGATTCGCCAGTAAAATAATGACCGTATTATCACCGGGTTCTTCCAGTGTTTTAAGCAAGGCGTTAGCAGAGGCAATATTTAAGGCTTCTGCCGGCTCAATCACAATCACGCGCCAGCCATCTACAGTCTGTTGCACAAAAGGCAGAAGATCACGAATCTTCTCGATCTTGATTTTAGCATTCTGTTTTTTATTGTCTTCATCGGTACTGATATGCACATAGTTGGGATGGGTATCTGCCTTTAACCATTGGCAGCTACTGCATTCACCACATGGCCCGGCAGGCTGACGATTCAGGCATAACACCCAAGCCAGAAACTGTTGGGTAAACGCTTCTTTGCCACAGCCTTTTTTTCCATAAAACAATAAACCATGCCCAAGCTTGGGAAAGCGTCCGGTCAGGGTTTCCCAAACCTGTTGCTGCCATGGATAGATATGTGCATTGACATCAAAAGGCATGTATTTGACTCTTCTTAGGCAAAATGGGAAAGCTCCATCTGATTTAGGCGATCCAGATCTTCCTGGGTATCTACCCCTGGCGGCAAATTGGCTTCAGCCACCGCAATGGCAATACGGTGTCCATTTTCCAGTACCCGTAACTGTTCTAGAGATTCCAGTTTCTCCAGCACACCCATTTCCCAGGTCACATATTCTTGCAACAGTTTGACCCTATAGGCATACAGACCTAAATGACGATAGGCCTGATCATGCAGCTTCAGTTCAGCCAGTTTCGCGCCATCACGGTCATAAGGAATGGTAGCACGGCTAAAATACAATGCCTGCTGGTGTTTTGACATTACGACTTTCACAATGCTGTCACGCTTGAATTCATCCAGTTGATGGATCGGCTCACATAGCGTCGACATGGAAGATTCAGGCTGGTCTTCTAGAAGTTGAGCCACCTGTTTTACCAGTTGCGCCGGCAGTAAGGGTTCATCCCCCTGTACATTAACAATGATGTCATCACTGGCCCAGCCTTTAATTCGAGCCACTTCACTCAAGCGGTCTGTGCCGGAAGGGTGATCCGCCGAGGTAATCACCACATCAATGCCTTCAGCACGGCAAACGGCGGCAATACGCTCATCATCAGTTGCCACACACAGATCGTCAAAACCTTGCACTTTTTTAGCTTGATCCACTACCCGCAGAATCATGGGACGATCATGAATTTCCAGCAACGGTTTACCCGGTAAACGTGAACTGGCGAAACGTGCAGGAATAACAATGTGTTTCATAATGAATGAGCCTTAAGAAATTTGAATACCGTATTGTTGCAACTGTTGCTGCAAGACTGTATAGCAGGCTGGCGATAGGACTGCATCGACTGGCACCACCCAAATATCCTGTTTAAAATCTGGATATTGTTTAAGTAGCGCCATAATTTTTACTGCGTCTTTTTCAGTCGTAATGATCGGATTACTATCATCAAACTGTAAATCCTCAATGTCATAGTCATGATGGTCGGGAAACTCATGACACTGAAATTGTTCTATGCCTAAATTTTGCAAGGTCTGATAAAACCGCTGTGGAAAGCCAATGCCGACTACCGCATAAAAAGCCGCTTGAGGATCAAAGATTTTAGTGCTGTCCTGATTGAGCAAATAAGGCTGTGATGCAGCCAGATGCATATTCAGTTCAGAGCTTGGGTTAGCCGAATGCTCAATTACGGTTCCGGTTTTTAGCCGTGTTACAGGTTCGCGTAGATAGCCTTCAGGTAAAAGCTTTTGATTACCCAGACCGCGATTATTATCCAGCACAATCCACTCAATCTGGCGATTCAAGGCCCAGTGCTGTAATCCATCATCACAGATAATCAGATCCAGCTCATGTTTCTGCAATAACAGTTCAATACTTTTCTGCCGGTTGGGACCAACTGCCATCGGTACACCTGTTGCCTGCACAATCAAGGCAGGCTCATCTCCGACAATCTCCGGCAAGGTATTAAAGTCGACATAGGTAGGAAATGGGCCTTGACCGCCATAACCACGGCTAATCACTCCCACACGGATATTTTTCTCGGTTAAATAATCCACCAGATGAATCAGCAAAGGTGTTTTACCGCTACCACCGACTGTGATGTTGCCAATCACCATAACGGGAATCGGCGCGCTATAACTTTTTTTAATGCCTTTTTGATAAAGCCAGTGATTGCTGACAAAACCCAGGCGATACAACCATGACAAAGGACGCAGCACCACCAGCCACTTTGCCTGTGCATTCCAAGCATCCTGAATGATTTGTGCTAATGCCATGAGTTACTGTTCCTCAAAGTTAAGCTGATGCAACTGATAATAAGCACCATGTAGCGCAATCAGTTCGGCATGACTGCCCTGCTCAACAATACGGCCCTGATCCATAACCACAATACGATCCGCGTTTTCAATCGTCGATAGACGATGTGCAATTACGATGGTCGTACGGTCCTGCATAGCTTTATCAAAGGCACGCTGAATAAAGTATTCCGACTCGTTATCCAGCGCACTGGTCGCTTCATCCAGAATCAGGATAGAGGCATTTTTCAAAATTGCGCGTGCGATCGCGATGCGCTGACGCTGGCCACCAGACAGGTTTAAACCCTGAGCACCTAGCTGAGTATCATAACCTTGGGGCAATGCCATAATAAAATCATGCGCATAGGCTGCCTTTGCTGCCGCGATAATATCTTCATCGGAAGCACCTTCGAGCTGACCATAAGCAATATTTTCCCGCACGGTTCGGTTAAACAGCACCACTTGCTGGTTCACCATGGCAATCTGGGTTCGCAAGGCGGTAATTTCAAAATCTTCAATCGGTTTCTGATCCAGCAGGATCTGCCCAGAAGTTGCATCCTGATAACGCACCAGCAGATTCACCAGAGAACTTTTTCCTGCACCAGAACGTCCTACCAGCGCTACTGTTTCACCGGCCTTGACCTGCAAATTAAAGTCATGAATAGCATGATGGCCATCATCATAAATCAAGTTGACATCTTTAAACTCGATATCGCCTTTCAGGCTATCCGTTAAAGTCCCGGTATTTTTTTCTTCAGGCATATCCAGCAATTCAAATACCGAATGAGCCGCAGCCATACCACGTTGAATTTTTTCATTGATATCCGTCAAGGCTTTGATCGGTCTTGCCAGCATACCCGCCGCAGTAATATAAGCGACAAATTCACCCGCAGAGGTATCACCCAGAATTTGCGGACGCAAGGCAATAAACATCACAATACTCAGTGAAATCGACATGATCAGCTGAACCACAGGACTATTCAACTGTTGTACAGCGACCATTTTCAAGCCACGACGCAAGTTTTCCAGCGAGTTCTGTTTAAAGCGTTCCTGCTCATAACTTTGCCCTCCAAAACCCTTGACGATCAGGTTGGCATTCACCGTTTCCTGCACCACATGGTTTACATCACCCATGGTGTCTTGCACTTGCTGCGATAATTTACGCATCCGTCTTGCAGCTTTACTGATAATAAAGCCAATGACGGGTGCAAAAATCAGGATACACATGGTCAGACGCCAGTTGGTATACAACAGGTAGCCTAATAATGCCAGAGTGATCAAACCTTGTTGCAACAAGGTTCTTAAAGCTTCAGTTGAAGCAGCGGTTAGCTGTTCGACGTTATACATGATTTTGGCAGTAATATGCCCGCTGGTATTATCCAGATAATACTGGGACGGTAAACGCAGCAATTTTGCAAAAACTTCCTGACGGATGTTGAATACCAGATTCCGGGAAATTACCGCAGTAAAATATCCACCCATGAACAAACCCAGGCCCCGGAAGAACATGAGTATGACCACTAAAAACGGGAAAAGTGATGTGAAACTCTGGTCTTTATTTTGAATCGCCTCAATAATATATTCCAGTAATTTAGCGACAGAGACTTCCGTAGTGGCATTAATAGAAAAACCCAGCAGGACAAGCAATGCAATGCCCCAAAACGGTTTTAAATAACTTAAAAGGCGAAGATAGACCTTAAAATCGTGCTTCACTAATAACCTCGGGTGGGTACTTTGGTACTGATATTAATATTTACAAAGCCGAGCTGCCCGGCCACATCCATGACACGAATCACGTCCTGATGGCTGGCTTTTGCGTCAGCTGCAATGACAAACATTAAATCACGGCGTTCATTAGAAATCTGTTTAATTGCAGTATTTAAATCCGCGACTTCCTTACTGGCCAAGGATTGACCATTGACTGCGTAATGACCATTGGCATCCACAATCACTTCAACTTTCTGATCATAGCTTTTAGGCGGTACACCTTGCGCATCCGGCAAGGTCAGATTCATTCGGCTCATTTGGCTAAATGTCGTCGACAAAAGTAAAAAGACCAGAATAAACAGCAGACAATCAATCATCGGTGTCAGATTAATATGTACATCTTCCACCTGGTTGCGTTTGAATTTCATCATCCGCCTCCTAGCTGGCTTTTTGCATGTCTTGATCTATGTCTGCATGATTACGATAAAAAAGATCCGCATGAAACAAAGTCGCTTGCTGCTCAAGTTCAGCCACATATTCCTGAACAAGACGCTGAAAATAACGGTGAGCAAACAGTGCAGGAATTGCAATCAGCATACCGGCTGCCGTGGTAATTAAAGCCTTGGAAATACCGGGCATCATCAAGACCGGATCACTTCCAGTTCCCACATCGATCATCAGGAAAGACTCAATAATCCCAAGTACGGTCCCCAACAAACCGAGTAAGGGTGCAACTGCACTCAACGTGCCCAGAAAATTAATATTTTTTTCCAGATAACCGATTTCCTGTGACGCCACCACTTCCATCTGCGCGCGAGCATACTGCTCACCCTGCGGCTTACTAGTATAGCCCGCAGCCAATACCCGGCCCAAAGTGCTTTGCTTTAAGGCCGCACTTTGATTCATTTTTTGCATGACTTGTGCTGTATTTTGCGAAGGCCCCATCAACAGGATCGACGGAAGTACTACGTTCTTTTTCAGGCGGATCAGGCGCTCGATCGAAATCGCCAGCATAAAGATAGAACACAAGACCAGGGGCAGCATGAGCCAACCACCTGCTTTAACCAATTCCCACATCTAATTTATTCCCCAATAAAAAAAATATATAAATTATTCATCTTCTAAAATAGAAAGAATGCCATCCAGCTCTTCTAAAGAGTGATAGCTAATAACCAGTTTCCCTTTACCTTGCTTGTTATAGTCAATTTTAACATCTGCACTGAAACGCTCTGAAAGGCGCTGGGTCAATTGCTGAATATCTGGTGCTACCGCTTCTTTTACTTTTTCTTGTTTAGGTGTATTGAAATCACGGACTAACTGCTCGGTTTGACGAACAGACAGACTTTTTTCAATTACGATATCTGCAACTTTGAGCTGATCTTTAGCTTTTAAGGTTAAGATCGCACGTGCATGCCCCATATCCAGCAAACCCTGCTGCATAAAGTCTTTCACTTCTTCTGCCAGGCTAAGCAGGCGAAGTAGGTTACTCACTGTCGTACGCGCTTTACCTACGGTATCTGCAATCTCCTGATGGCTTAAGCCAAATTCTTCATGGAAACGTTGCAGAGCCATCGCCTGATCAATCGGATTCAGATCCTGACGCTGGATGTTTTCAATCAAGGCCAGTGCAATCGCAACCTGATCATTCAGATCACGTACAATCGCAGGAACCTCGGTCAAACCCGCCAGCTGTGCAGCACGCCATCGACGTTCACCCGCAATAATCTCGTATGGATAGCGTTCATCGTCAACCGGACGGATCACGATGGGCTGCATGATGCCATGCTTTTCAATCGATGCCGCCAGTTCCTGCAAATCCTGCTCGTTAATATAACGGCGCGGCTGATATTCACCGCGCTTGAGCAAGTTCACATCGATCTGTTTTAGCTGACCATGGTCAAGACCTTGAGCTTCGAGTTGTAATTTTTCTTTTTGAATTGAGCCTAGCAAGGCATCCAAGCCACGACCTTTGGCGAGTCCACGTTTCTTGACGGTCATGCTTTACTTCCTTTTTTCACTTTGCTTTTCTTTAATACTTCAGCTGCCAGATTTAAGTAAGCAACTGCACCCTTTGAGCTTTTTTCAAAATAAATCACCGGCAAACCGTGTGCTGGCGCTTCAGCCAGACGAATATTTCGTGGAATTACGGTTTCATACAGTTTTTTACCGAAATATTGTTCTAATTCTTCAGAGACATCACGGGTTAAGGCATTACGTGCATCGTACATGGTGCGTAATACACCGACAATTTGCAGGTCCGGATTCAATGCTTGCTGAATCCGATCGATGGTTTGGGTTAAATCCGCCAGACCTTCCAGTGCATAATATTCACACTGCATTGGAATCAGCACACCATCCACGGCTGCCAAAGCATTGACAGTAATCAGGCTAAGACTCGGTGCACAATCAACAATAATATAATCAAATGAGGATTCAATTTCCTGCAATGCATCCCGTAAAATGAACTCGCGCCCTTCCTGCTCTGCAATCGCCAACTCAACCCCAGCCAGATCACGGTTTGCCCCAAGTACCTTGTAACCGACTTCCGCCTTAGATATCGCCGTTTCAATCGGCACTTCACCCAGCAACACATCGGTAACCGAATACAGCAGGTCATTCTTCTGAATGCCAGACCCCATGGTCGCATTACCTTGCGAATCCATATCGACCAGCAAAACACGTTTTTTTAACACAGCTAAAGATGCCGCCAAATTTACTGCGGTTGTGGTTTTACCTACACCACCTTTTTGGTTTGCAATCGCAATAATTTGTGCCATGTTGCCCCCAATCCCTTTAAAAATCTTAAATACGTTTTAATAGAAGTAAATGACGCTGTTCGTCTAAGCGCGGAACTTTAAGTTCAATAATCTCACAACTAAATTCATTTTTTAAAGTAGCAACTTCATCTTCAGGAATTAAGCCTTTCATTGAGGCAATAATTGTTTGCTCATGCATATATGGCTTAGAAGCATCAACGAAGTCTGTTAATGATGCAAAGGCACGACTGGTAATTACATCAAATTGACCCAGTTCATTGATGCTGTCTTCGTTTTCTACACGCGTTTGCACGGCAATGACATTTTTAAGTTTCAGGTCAGCAATAAACTGCTTGAGGAAACGAATTTTTTTACCGTTTGAGTCCAGCAATACACATTCACGCTCAGGCTGACATAAAGCAATGATCATGCCCGGCATACCACCACCTGTGCCGATATCCAGCAATCTGCCCGCAGGCAAGTCCTTTAAAATACTTAAACTGTCGAGTAGATGCTTGACCAGCATTTCTTTAGGATCACGGATTGCAGTCAAATTGTATGCTTTGTTCCACAGCACCAAAGCATCCTGATACTTGAGTAATAAATTTAAAGCTTCATCAGATAGCTCTAAACCCAAAGCCTGGCTACCCTGCTTTAGTTCTTGAAAAAACATGTGCATAAACAATCTACGCTCGAAAAAGTTAGGTGGAAGTATACCGTTTTCTCTATATTGGCACAGTAGGCAGTGCTTAGCGAATATTCACTTAAGCAAACTTCCCTTCACGGATCGCCGTATCCAGTGCCGTTAAACGCTCTGGGGTTCCTACGTCAACCCAAATGCCTGCCAGTTTAGAAGCTGCAACCTGCTGATTCTGCATTGCAGCTTTTAGCAAGGGAGCCAAAGGACGCTTGCCAGTCTCTAAGCCTTGGAACATCTTTGGATCAAGCACGGATACACCACTAAAAGTCAGGTTTTCACCTTCGACTTGCTGATCAAAGGTATAGGCTTTCCCTTCTGCAAGCGTAAAATCACCTTCAGGATGTTGTTCAGGGTTCTGCACAAGTACGAGATGCGCCAAATTACCCTTTAGATCAATATCCAGTAAAGGAGCAAAATCCATCGTGGTCCAGACATCACCATTTAACAGAATAAAAGGTTCATCACCGAGTAGCGGCAAGGCATTAATGATTCCTCCAGCGGTTTCCAGACCTTCACCCTCATGTGACCAAAGGATGTTAATGCCAAATCGTGAACCATCACCCAAAGCTTCTGCGAGTTTTTCACCGAGCCAAGCCGTATTGATGACAATTTCAGTAACACCAATCGCCGCGAGTTTCTCTATATGCCAGACAATTAAGGGTTTACCCCCGACTTCCAGCAAAGGCTTTGGTGTATGCAGCGTTAGCGGCCGCATACGATTGCCAAGACCTGCGGCCAAAATCATCGCTTTCATTTATGCAGCCACCTCATATGACCCATATTTAGCTTCGAATGCAGGCATCACTCTGTCACGCATAAACTGCATGAATGGCTCTAGTTCTACATAAGCCTTAGATTCTTCAAGCAGATACCACATTACACGTGGCAAGTCCTTGAGATAACCTGCCTTGCCATCACGCTCAAATAGGCGCACAAAAATACCGAGGATCTTGATATGACGCTGAATCGCCATCATGTCGGCATCTTTTTTAAACTGTTCAAAGTCACGGCCTTCTTGAGCAGATGCTGGCAACAAGTCATAAAAGTTTTTGAACCAGCTATACACACGGTCGGCATTCCACTGCACATAAGCATCACGGGTAATCGAGATCAAGTCATAAGTATCCGCACCAATCACGGCATCCTGAAAATCAATCACACCGAGTTCGGTTTCATTGTCGATTTTCATCAAATTCCGGCTATGAAAATCACGATGCACGATCACCTGTGGCTGTGCCAAAGCGGCATTGGCCAGAATCGCAAAAGTACGTTTGATCAAGGCGCTTTCTGATTCAGTCGGTTGAACCTTTAACGCTGGCAGCATCCAGTCAGTCAGCAATTCCATTTCTGAAATCAGTTTTTCATAAGAATATGCCGGGAAATGCCCTTCTCCAGCAATCGATTGTAGTTGAATGAGCTGCTTAAAGCTTTGCTCATAATAGGCATCTACAGTCTCGTCATTCAGCAGATTCGACAGCAGCACATCACCAAAGTCTTCGAGCAGTAAAAAGCCATTTTCCAGGTCTTTTGCCACGATATGCGGAACACGCACGCCATGTGCATCAAAAAACTCATCTATCGTCACAAAAGGCACACAATCTTCTTTTTCTGGTGGTGCATCCATCAGCATAAATGTTTTATTATTCAGTTTGATTCGTGCATAACGACGGAAGCTGGCATCACCTGCTAAAAAATGAGTTTCAAATTGATCTGAACCGAGTACAGAGGCAATCCAAGATTGTATCAATTGTTCGCGTTGTGTATTCATTTGCAATTAATTCTAATACAGGCTGAGTTTTTAAAGTGCTAAGTGTAGCTACTTATCAACTTTTTCTCTATGATGCGACAATAATTAATTGCGATAAAAGCATGATTGGTTAATGAGACAAATGAAGCATCACTTTAAAATAAATCCTCTAGCGACTGCGATCTTAACCCTTTTATGTGGCAGCTCAGCCTCCGGCTATGCTGCATCAAATGTCTCGTCCGATGTAAATGCAGAACAACTCAAACAGCGCATAAATGAGACCTATCCAGGTGAAGCATTCTTTTCGCAATACTATGTCGACAAATCCTCAGCTGAGGCACAGCAGCGGCAGGAAAAATACTTGAGTTCAGCTTATTGTGAAGGCACCTGGGTGACCCCGATTGCTCCAGATGCAGCAACCGTTGCGCCAGATCAGGCTACATCCACCATTACTGCAGATTATGGTCACTACAATCCAGCAGGTGACTCTTATTTAGAAGGCAATGTCATCATTGACCAGCAAGGTCGCCAGATTCGTGCTGAACGCGTAACGATTGATCAAACCCAGACCTATGCCAAAGCAGAAGGTCGTGTACAACTTGCTCAGGGTGGCCTGCTCTCACAAAGTGATGATATTAATTATAATTTAAAGACCCAAGAAGGCGACCTAAATAACAGCTTCTATATTGCCGAGCAGCAACATGCGCATGGTCGGGCAGAAAAGATCGCCAGAACCTCGACCGAGACGGTAGAACTGGAAAATGCGACCTATACCACCTGTCCACCTGAGCAAAAACCGACTTGGAAAATCCAGGCAGAAAAGATCAAGCTGAATCAGGAAACCGGACGGGGTGAAACCCGGAATACCAAGTTGTATGTTAAAGATGTTCCGGTTTTAGCGGTTCCCTATTTCAACTTCCCGATTGATGACCGCCGCACTACCGGTATTCTGACGCCGACATTTGGCTTTACCAATGATGGTGGTCTGGAACTGGGTGTTCCGGTTTACCTGAATTTAGCACCACAATATGATGCGACAATTACGCCGCGTTATATTAGCGATCGTGGGGTAATGCTGGATGGCGAGTTCCGTTATCTGACTGAGAATTATGGTGAAGGCCGTATTTGGGGAGGTTATTTACCTTCCGATGAAAGCTATAGCGACGAAGACCGTAAAAGCCTGCATTTCTTACATAACTGGCAGATCAATAATCAGCTTTCCACCAACCTTGAATATAACTACGCTTCAGACAAAGATTACTTTGCCGATCTGGACAATAACCCGAACTCTAAAACTGACCTGAACTTACGCCGTGCCTGGGAAGTCAATTATAAAAATGGTATTCCTGGCTTAAAGGCACAATTCAAAGTCGAAGACTTCCAAACCCTAGATCCAACTGTACTGGATGAAGACCGTCCTTATGCACGTTTGCCACAGCTTTTAGTCAATTACAAAACTGGCAATCCATTGGGATTACAACTTGAGTTTAATAACGACACAGCATATTTCCAGAAGGATCTGAGAAATTTCGCTGATACTGACCCAACGGGTGAGAAGGTATATCAACCGAGTGGTACACGGATCTATAATGACTTTTCCGTGCGTTATAATCATTTTACCCCGTGGTCATTCTTCATTCCTCAGGCGACTGTACGCAACATCAATACTTTCTATGATGAAAAAACCCAAAGCCGTAGCGCGTCTAGTGAAAATAATTCAATTGTGGTGCCACAATTCACGCTGGACACCGGCTTAATTTTTGAAAAAGAAGGTACGTATCTACAGACCTTAACGCCTCGTCTGTTCTATGCGTATTCACCTTATGAGAACCAGCAGAATCAGCCAAACTTTGATTCAGTCGTCGCTTCGATTAATTATGATCAACTTTTCAGTGCGCGTCGCTTTTATGGTAATGACCGCCTGGAAGACAATAACTTTGCCTCCTTAGGTCTGAGCTATAGCCTATTTAATGAAGAAGGTCTGGAGCGCCTGCGTGCCAGCGTTGGACAGAGCTTTTTCTTTGAAGATCGCCGTGTAACGTTGGAAAATGATGCAGATGAATTCGACCGTGAAAGTCATACTGGCCCTGTAATTCAACTGACCAGCCAGCTGTCAAATAATGTTCACGTTAATCTGAACTCAAGCTGGATGTCGAATGGATCGAATGCCCAACGAGATTTGCAGGTTTATTATACCGGTGAGCAAGGCAATCTTTATAACCTAGGCTATTTCTATCGCAAAGATATTCCGAACCGTCAAAAGAGCTATGATCATGTGGTGGGTTCATTTATCCAGCCGATTGCCAACAACTGGCGTCTGGTTGGACATGCCCAGTTTGACCTCGACAATAGTGTCGCACGGGAATATTTACTTGGCGTGAACTATGAGTCATGCTGTTGGGGAGTTTCTGTTTACGGTCGCTCATATTACAATGACTTAGACGACGTTAATGATTCAAGCGTCAAAGCCAAACGCGCCATTATGGCCGAAGTCAGCCTGAAAGGCTTAGGTGGGTTAAGCAACAAACTCACCTCATTACTAGAAAATCGTATTCTAGGTTTTAACAATATCAATCAAACTTGGACAGAACATTAATGAAGACAAAACAGTTAAAACAAATTTTTAAAGCAACCGCACTTGCGCTATGCCTTTCTTCAGCGATGACGACTTTTGCTGTTGCCCAACCTAAAGATGAAGTTGTAGCTGTAGTCGACAATAGTATCATTCTACGTAGTGACCTGGCTCAAGGTGTAGCCGAAATCTCACATCAGCTGCAAAAACAGAAAAAGGCAGTTCCACCACAACAATATCTTGAGCAACAAGCTTTAGAGCAACTGATTATTCGTCAGGCACAGCTTGAACAAGTTAAACGTTATAATATTCGTCCAGATGAAAAAGCTTTAAATGAAGCCGTCCTGAAAGTTGCCCGTGATTCTGGTTCACCGAGTCTGGAAGCATTCCAGCAGAAACTGGATGCCATGGCGCCCAATACCTATGCTTCTTTACGTAACCGTATCGCTGAAGATTTAGCACTGAATCGTTTACGTCAACAAATCGTGACTTCACGTATTCAAATTACAGATCAAGATGTTAAAAACTTCCTAAATACCCCGCAAGGTCAAGCTTTGCTTGGCAGTCAGGTCCATGTACTGCATTTACGGGTAAGCGGTGAAAATGCTGAACAAATTGCAACAAAGGTAAAGCAAGAATTAAATAGCAGCAATGACATTCAGGCGATCAGCAAAAAGTACAGCACTGGCGGCGTTAAAGTCGAAGCTGCTGATATGGGTGTGAGAAACCTGTCAGAAATTCCAGCAGAACTGGCTGCACGCGTGACCACCCTGCAACCAGGTCAAACTTCTGAACTGATTCCTGTCGCTGATGGTGTACATGTTCTGAAGCTCTTGGAACGTAAAGGTGGCGAACAGAAAGCCCTTGTTCCTCAATATTTAACACGACACATTCTGATTCAACCGTCTGAAGTGGTCAGTCCTGAAAATGCCAAACAAATGATTGATAGTCTGTATAACCGCCTCAAACAAGGTGAAGATTTTACTGTTTTAGCTTCAACGTTCTCCAATGATACTGGCTCGGCTCGTGATGGCGGAAGTCTTGGCTGGGTTAGCCCAGGGGTAATGGTACCTGAATTTGAACAGCAGATGAAAAGCACCCCAGTAGGTCAGTTCAGTAAACCATTTCAATCCCAGTTTGGCTGGCATATTCTGCAAGTGAGTGAAACACGCCAACAAGATATGACACAGGAATATCAGGAACGTATGGCTCGCCAATTGCTTGGTGAACGTCAATTTGATGCCGAATTAGATAGCTGGTTACGTGAAACGCGCAATAATGCTTATGTAGAAATCAAAGATCCTCAACTGGATCCTAAACGTAACCGTTAAGCCTTACCATAATCCTAAAAAGCCAACGACATCTCGTTGGCTTTTTATTTAAAAAACTTAAAACGTACAGATATAAAAAAACCTCTCATATAGAGAGGTTTTTTAATTTTCAAACTCGATTAACGATTGTTTTCATCGTCTGAAGAGTCTTCAAATTTAGTGTCGTTGTCAAAACCAGTGCCTTGACCACCAAAGCCAGCACCTTGACCACCGAAGCCACC